>JAZFSJ010000302.1:0-5097 GCA_036446115.1 Thermodesulfobacteriota bacterium
GGTAAAAGAATATTCTTCTGGGAAATTCTGCGCTTCCTATCCTCAGCCCGAAATTAAATGGCGGGATGGGAAATGCAATTTTGCCACCCACATAAAAGAAGAGAGCCAGAAAGCAGGCAAAAAGGTCAATGCATTAAAAGCATCCAAGCGGAAGGCTTCTGGAAAAATGTAGTGCAACAAGTGATAAGTAATTTGCTGTTGCATGATGAATAATAATAAAAGCCGGCAGGCTTTATATACCTGCCGGCTTTAATTATTACCCCGTTACCCCTTCTCCGGATGAATCCGTATCTTTTTTCTTATTATGAAAATCAATAGTCCGACTGCCAGATTGGCGGTTCCTTTTACCAAGAAGACCGCCCAGGGGCCAAACCTATCAAAGAGCACTCCACCGGAGGCGAGAAAAAGTATCATACCGATTTGTGCCATAGTGTTTAATCCTCCCAGGGCTGACCCTACCATCCCAGGGGGAGAGGCATCTGCCGTCAGGGCACTTGATCCCACTACCGCTCCACATACAGAACACCCCACCAGTAGTACCCCTATAAATGTGAAGGTGCTAAGAAAGGGGGTGGGAGATGCTGCTACCAAGAGAAACCCCGCACCCCCTAGAAAGAGGGAGAGGATGATGGTAGGTACTCTTCCCCACCTGTCAAGCAATATTCCAAAGACTGGAAAGGCAATCATGGTGAAGATGCTCATTACTATCATGGGTACCGCACCCTTGAAAGAGGCTTCCTCCGAACTTAAACCATAGCGGGGGGCGAGTGTCACCGCCCAGGTGATAAGAAAGGTGCCTGTAATGGCTACATCAACTCTTGTGACAAGTCCACAGAGATAACTCGCTTTAAGTGCAAGACTTTTATTAACTGCACCCAGCAGTTCCTTAAGGCCCCTCTTTTCTACTTTTTTCTCCGGCAGTCTCTCCCGTACTCCCCATAGCGTCAGAATCGTTCCTGCTACAGCGATAAAAACAGACACATAAAAAAGCATCTCCACACCGCTTTTTTTGCCAAGGGGGGCTAGTGCGGTAAACACTATTAGACTTCCAACCCCAATCATAAGCCCATTTAAGGCCATACCTTTTCCTCTGTCTTTTTCCCGGGTGTAATCGGCTACCATGGTCTTAAACTGGGGGAACACCAACACCAGTGCAAAACCTATGAGGAAGCGGATGAGGTAGGCAGTTAAAAGTCCGGGGGAGAAAGAGAGGAAGGCATCTTTATTACTGCTAAAGCTTAAGGCCGCACACAGTGTGGCGGCAAATCCGGCAGGAATGTGGAGAAAAGATGCGATCTCATTAGAACAGAGGAAGAGAAAGTAAAGCACAGCAAGTACAATAAAGCCCGAAACAGCCAGGGGCTTTCTCCCTGTCTTATCGGAAAACATTCCCAGTATCCCGATAAACAATAGACTCGCAACCTGAGCTATACTTTGCAATGCCCCGTTTATTGAACCAAAAAATTCGCCAGTGACCTTAATAATATCTTTTAGAAAAGCCGGCTGAATGATGCCTGGTACAGTCAGAAGAATTCCGATCAAGATGGTGTTAAGATAGAGAAAGAGGAAGTTTCTTCTCCGTAAATCCGGTGCAACCTCGATGCCGGCAAAGCGCTTTTTTTCCATGTTCTCTCCTTTGCGTGAGTACCTGAATGCATTTTACTTTTGTATTCTCCCCCCGCATACTTTGATGGGGATGCGAATGAAATTGCTTTCCGGATGCTTTGAACACCTTTCCGCAATGTCGTCCAGTGAATTTTCATCTATCTCCACCTGACTGGCAATGCTTCTTACTGATTTGAGTATATCATCATAGTTCGTGAGCCGTTCGGCTTTACCCTCAATAATGACAGCAGTGTGTTTCCTGGAGGTCCGATCACTGTCACAGATCTTGAAAACCACATTGTCGTTGATCCGAAGACACCTGGACATCCGCCCGCCCGGCATGGAGCCGCAGTAGATAAACTCTCCATCTGTTCCGTATGATACCTCAATGGCATAAGGTTTATTCTCCTCAACTCCGATAAGGGTACCCCAGGCTCGGCTTTTGACGAACTCCAGTATGTCCTCTTTAGCCATTTCCCTCATTTATAAACCCCTCCGTTTTCCTATCGCATTTTTTTAATACTTTATAAATAACCATACTATAGAATAGGTAAAAAGTAGAGAAGAAAATAGTACGAGTTGTGAGTTGTGAGTCGTGGGTTGAGTGAACGAAATAATCTACGGTCCATGGTCTACAGCCCACAGTAAAAAGGGATGAGTAATGGTGTATAGTCGACTGCAATTGCCGGCTTTTCAACTTTAATCGTTTGTGTTATATAATCGCTTTACTGAAAGGAAGGTGCCTGATGAGTAGAAAACAGTTTGTGACTCAAAACTTACTTGTAAGAGATGACAGCGTTCTCGTTGTCATTGACATGCAGGAGAAGTTGATGCCTGTAATAGCCGATGGCGGGAGGTTGATTGATAATATAATTAAACTTCTTAAATTTTCACAGATCATTAAACTCCCCGTTATTCTTACGGAACAGGAAAAATTGGGCGCAACCATTGCTGACGTTAAAAGCGGGATTTTAAATTTCAACCCCATTTTAAAGATAGTCTTTGATGGCTTCCTTTGCGATGAGTTTATAGAGCAATTGAGTCAAATGGAGAGGAAGACATTAATCCTTGCCGGAGTGGAAGCCCATATATGTATCGCTCAGACGGCCTTGCATGCACTGCCCCACTTTAAGGTTCACGTAGTCGGCGATGCAGTCTCCTCCCGCACCCTTGAGAATAAGAGTATTGCCCTTGAAAGGATGAGGCAAAGTGGTGCGGTAATTTCATCCACGGAGATGGTGATCTATGAATTGTTGCAGCGGGCTGGAACTGATGAATTCGGGGCGGCACTTAAGCTGGTGAAGTGAGTTTTGAAAATGAGTAGCGGGTTGCGAGCGATGAGTAACTGCCATACGATAGAATTCCTTTTTCATTGACGCGCAGGTGACCTAGGCCTATACTGTTCTTGCTTGAAACCTGTGAAAAAGAAAGGAGGACTTGATGAAAGAGAAAAGGGTTGTTTTACTGGGAATCCTGCTTGCAGCAATAGGAATGCTGTTTAAAGATTCGGAGATGTCCTTATGGGATTATTCATTGATGTTGGTATTTGGCCATACAATATGGATTCAATCCTCTATTGGGTATAACATCCTTCCCGGGAGAAAGACGAATATATTCTTTGGCTGGGGACATCATTTACCCATTCATGACCCTATTAAAATATTGGGAGTTCAGTGGGTGAAAGATTTTCATATCTATGAACCTGATGGAAAGGTAATACAACAAAAAATCAGTGAAGATATCGAAGAAGGACACTTCCCCTATTTTTCTTACGAATGCAAGAAGGAGGGAACGTATCGGCTGGCCTCCTATGTCCCCACTGGCTACTATTCGATCTATCTTGACAAGGATGACAACTGGCACCACTACGTTAAGCCTTTAGATACCCTGGATCAGGAGAAGGAAGTTAAAAAGATGCTCATCTCCCTTAAATACTGGGAATGGACCAAGGCCATCATGACTGTGGGGAAACCGGATGATAATGCCTTAAAACCGGTGGGGCAGGAGATGGAGATTATGCTGGATAAAAACCCCGTAGAATACCGGTCGGGTGATACAGTACATTTTACCGTTTTAAAAGACGGGAAACCTTTAACAGAACCGGGTGGCTCTTTTTATGCGCAGGACCAGGGTCACTCACCTGGCTTTGATGATTTCGTTTATGATGCGGTTCCTTTAAATGAAGACGGGACAGGAAGCTTTGAGATTACCCGTCCTGCTGTGTGGTATCTGAAGGTCCACTGGGGCTACCCTGCCCCCAAGGAGTATGAAGATAAATGCTGGATATTCGGCTATATGGTCTCTCTCACGTTCGAGGTAGATACCGATGCCGGGGTGAAGAATCCTTCTTATAATCTGTAAATTACCATACCGTTAAAAAGCTAAGACACTTAAAGGGAAGAATGATGGAAAAGAGAATACTGGGCAAGACCAATATGATGGTTTCAAAGATAGGTTTCGGGGGTATACCCATTCAAAATTTAACCGAAGATGAGGCGGTAGAGGTGGTAAAAAATTGTCTTGACCAGGGTATTACCTTTTTAGACACCTCCCGCATGTATACCAACAGTGAGGAGCGTATCGGTAAGGCCATAGCCGGACGCAGGGAGGACCTTATCCTGGCAACCAAATCATTTTCGCGAACGGCAATAGATATGGCCGCCGTCCTTGAGACAAGCCTCGAGAACCTTAATACCGACTACATTGACCTCTACCAGTTTCACAGCGTGAATGACTTTGATGTTTTAGAGAAGGTACTTAAACCGGACGGCCCCATGGCCGTACTGCAGGAGGCGAAAAAGGATGGGGTGGTAAAACATATCGGCCTTACCTCGCACACGCTTGAGGTGGCCAAGGAGGCGGTAGTGTCCGACTATTTTGAGACCGTCATGGTCGCCTTGAACTTTGTTAACACCGAGGTAGTAAGTGAGCTTTTACCATTGGCCAAAGAACATGATGTCGGCGTCTTAACCATGAAGCCTTTTGCGGGAGGTATGCTTAATAATGCTACTATTGCCTTCAAGTACCTGATGCAGTTCCCGGATATTGTACCCCTGGTGGGCATAGCCAAAATTGAAGAAATAAAGGAAATTATACAGGTGATGGAAAAGGCAGAACCGATAACCGAGCAGGAACGGCTTGAGATGGAGCGTATCAAAAAAGAGCTGGGCACCGGCTTTTGTCGCATGTGTGACTACTGTCAGCCCTGCCCGCAGGAAATACGTATATCGGCAGCTATGTATGCTAAGGTTGCTGCGACCCGGTTTGCCCCGGAGAGGATATTCAAGGGGCCGTTTAACCAGTTTATGGAAAAGGTGGCCGACTGTACCGAGTGCGGTGAGTGTGAGCCCAAGTGCCCCTATAAGCTTCCCATCAGAGAAAAGATAGTGGAGGCGGCGGAGTTTTTCTTTGCCGAGAAGAAAAAGTATGAGGGGAAATAATAGAATAGGCTACGGTCCATGGTAGACAGGCCACGGATGGGAGAAAAAGATT
>JAZFSJ010000303.1:0-6209 GCA_036446115.1 Thermodesulfobacteriota bacterium
AAGTGTTGTAAAAATGGTTAGTTATTAGTTTTTTGTTTGCTTTGAAAAACCCCTGTTATGCACGGTGTCGCGAAGGGAAACATTGGCACTTACCTGTTTCCTTTGTTGAACCCGTTAAGGGTAAAAAAAAGAAATCTGTTTCACGGGTAAGAGTTTGCCGGCAGGGCTGAGAAAACCCCGCCCCGCCCATATAAATTTGAAGATTATTTAACTAGGGTGTGTGGGGAGTATAACTTATAAAATTTATATTATAAAAAAGGGAGATAGATAGATGACGGGTAAGGAAATCAGACTGGAAAGAATTATTAATAGAAATACAAGGAATACGGTCATTATCCCGATGGATCATGGAGTCAGCAACGGTCCCATCAAGGGATTAATGAATTTGAAAAAGATTATAGGGGAGGTGGCTAAAGGGGGTGCGAATGCCATTGTTATCCATAAGGGACTGGTGGGTTCCGGACACAGAGGAAAAGGAATAGATGTTGGTCTCATCATCCATATGTCTGCCAGCACCAGTCTTTCACCGGATCCCAATGCCAAAATACTTATCTGTACGGTTGAGGAGGCAATAAAGCTTGGTGCTGATGCGGTATCTATTCATGTAAACATCGGAGCTGAAGATGAAAAAACTATGCTTAAAGACTTCGGAAAGGTTTCTAAAGAATGTCTGGAATGGGGCATGCCTCTCCTCGCCATGGTATATCCCAGGGGGCCAAAAATAAAGGATGGATATGACGTAGAGATAGTAAAACATGCTGCCAGGTTAGGGGCGGAATTGGGTGCTGATCTGGTTAAGGTATCTTACACCGGTTCGCCGGATAGTTTTAGAGAGGTTGTTGAAGGCTGTTTTGTTCCTGTGGTGATTGCCGGAGGGCCACAAATGGAGACAGAACGGGATGTGCTGGAAATGGTAAAGGGTTCTATTGAAGCTGGAGGAGCCGGTGTTTCAATCGGAAGAAATGCCTTTCAGCACAGAAATCCTTCTCTCATTGTAAAGGCGATTTCGAATGTTGTTCATAAAAATTCAACGGTAGAAGAAGCACTGGAAATACTGGAGAAAGAGTGATGAAAATTGTATGGGTAAAGGCATCTCCCTGGAAGAAAGAGATTGTTACTACTGCTTTGGAAAGTGGTGCGGATGGTATCCTTGTACCGAAGGGGTACACTAGCAAGGTAAAGAAACTGGGAATAATTAAAACCATAGCTATAGATGGGGACCTTAAACTGGGGAAAGATGTTGTTGAGTGGGAGATTAAAGGCAAGGCCGATGAGGTGAAGATCCTTAAGTTGAGTAAATCTAAGAAGGTAATTGTAAAAACTAAAGACTGGGCCATTATCCCACTTGAAAATCTTATTGCCCAGACTGAAAATCTCATTGTAGAGGTGAAGGATGCCAAGAAGGCTAAAACGATGCTGAAAGTTTTGGAGAAGGGTGTTGATGGGGTACTCCTCAATACCAGGGATTTGAATGAAATAAAGAAAACGGTTAAGCTTGTGAAAGAGGTATCAGAGAGCATGCCTTTACACACCGCTCAAGTGACCCGTATTGAGTCCTTGGGAATGGGGGATAGGGTATGTATCGATACCTGTTCTAACATGAGTATGGGAGAAGGAATGCTTATAGGTAATAGCAGCAGTGGTTTATTTTTAGTCCACTCTGAGTCCGTAAAAAACCCCTATGTTGAACCCAGACCCTTTAGAGTGAATGCAGGTCCGGTACACGCCTATGTGAAAGTGCCAGGGGGTAAGACCAAATATCTCTCTGAACTGAAATCAGGTGACGAGGTTACGATTATCAATTACAAAGGCAATTCTCAAAGATCTGTCATTGGAAGGACTAAGGTTGAAAAAAGGCCACTGATGTTGATAGAAGCAGAATGCGGGGGGAAGGTGATTTCCACAATTCTGCAAAACGCTGAAACCATACGGCTTACCCAGCCAAATGGAAAACCTGTTTCTGTAGTTGAGCTTAAAAAGGGCAGCAAAGTATTGACATTTTTAGAAAAGGCCGGCAGGCATTTCGGTATGAAGATTGAGGAAACGATAACAGAGAAGTAGAAAACCTCGTTACACTATGTTTTCCACACACCATTTCAAACCCCTTGCCTGGTAGATGTTTTAAACTGATCTATTGCGTCTCGGATTTTCTACTGCTTATTGATACCATTAACTTTTTTCAACAATCGGTTTTTGTCTGTCAGATGAATAATGGAATATTGGAGTGCTGGAATATTGGGTTTTGGTCATTTGAAATAATGATAAAAATTTGGCCAACCCATCATTCCAGTATTACAATTGCTTAAGCGAAGCTTAAGCTAAGTTCAGGTCTCACTATGCCCGCGAATCTATCCCCCCAATATTTGGATGCAGAACAAAAATACCGTCATGCCAGGACTAGCCAGGAGAAGATTAAGTGCCTGCAGGAGATGCTTTCAATTATTCCTAAACACAAAGGGACTGAAAAACTTCAGGCACAGATTAAGACCAAAATTGCAAAGCTGAAACATGAATCACAGAAAAAGCAAGCAACAAGAAGGGAAGGGGATTTTTATACCATTAAAAAGGAGGGTGCCGGTCAGCTGGTGTTAGTAGGTCTTCCAAACGTGGGTAAATCTGAGATCGTTTCATCTATCACCCATGCTTCCCCTGAGGTGGCAGATTACCCCTTTACTACCCGCAAACCCACTCCTGGGATGATGGAATACGAAAATGTGCAGATCCAATTAATCGATATGCCGCCCCTTACAAACGACTATATGGAGTCATGGATACCTCAGATTATCAGAAATGCAGATGGGATGCTAATGATTATTGACCTGAATGAGGATAGTATTCCACAGGTGAAATCGTTATCAGAGATTCTGGAAAAATATAAAATGAAGCCGAAAATAATTGAAGAGAAGATTGAAGAAGAGGAAGAACTGGAATTTTTTGAAGAAAAAGTGCTGCACAAAAATACCATCATAATAGGGAGCAAAAGTGATCTGGAGTTGGCAGATATTAGCCTTGAAATGTTAAGGAATAGTTATGGTAAAAAGTTTCACATAATCCCCCTATCGATTAAAAAGGTGGAGACAATTGAATTGTTAAAAAGAAAGATTTATGAGATGTTGAAAATTATGCGCATATATACCAAGCCGCCCGGCAAACAGGCTGATTTAACCGCACCCTATATTCAGCCCGAAGGAAGTACAGTGGAAGAGCTTGCAGAGCATGTCCATAAAGATTTTCTGGAAAAACTTGCGTTTGCACGTCTCTGGAGAGATAATAACTATAAAGGGCAGAGGGTGCAGAGAGATTTTGTCTTAAAGGAGGGAGATATTATCGAGTTACATATTTAATCAGCAGGATGCAGATAGGAAAGAGAAAAAATCCACCGTATGTTAAAGAATCAGTGACGAAATCATTTATTGAAAACCTTAATTTTGAGCATTGGAAATTTGGATTTTGAAATTGTTTCGGGTTTAGGTATTCGGATTTCGGTTTTAAAAACTTTATATAAGGAGTGTTGAAAAATGAGGACACGTGTGTTTGCTATCACTACTACTTGTTTACTTGCTTTTTTAATTGCCGGATGTATCTGTTTTTCAATCCCGCTTGTAGAAAAGACACAGGCGCTTGATGAAACAGTCATTTCCGGGAAGGGAAGAGACAAAATACTGCTTATAGATATATCCGGTGTACTGTCTACTGAGGAGAAGGATGGTCTTTTTTCCTTTAGGAAAGAAGCGAGTATCGTTGCTCGTATAAGGGAGGAACTTAAAAAGGCAACTACGGATAAAAGGATTAAAGGTTTAATCCTGAGGGTCAATAGCCCCGGTGGGACGGTTACCTCCAGTGATATCATCTATCGGGAAATCAAGAAGTTTAAGGAGAGAAAGGGGCTGCCGGTTATAGCTTGTATAATGGAACTGGCTGCTTCCGGTGGATACTATGTTTCTCTTGCATCCGATGCAATCATAGCTCATCCTACCTCGGTAACGGGAAGTATCGGGGTGATTGCTCTCAAGTTTAATGCAAAAGGTCTCATGAAAAAGATTGGCATTGAAGATGAAACTATCAAGGCAGGGGACAAAAAAGACCTCTGGTCTCCTTTCAGACCCAGTACTGAAGAAGAGAGAGAAATCATGCAAAATATGCTGGATGATTTCCATGGAAAGTTTATGGATATAGTGGCAGAGGGAAGAAAAGAGCTTACCAGAGAGCGAATAAAGGTGCTTGCCGATGGGAGAATATATAGTGCTGAGCAGGCTTTAAAAGAGAAGCTTATTGATGGAATAGGCTATCTGGATGATGTCATTGAACTGGTGAAGGAAAAGGCAGGGGTAGATAAAGCTAAGGTGATTGTTTACCACCGCCCTTATAGTTATAAAAATAACATATATTCACGTATGTCGAACTCTGATTTCAAGAATATAAACCTGGTGAATCTAGATTTGGGCGGTTTGCTGGATAATATGGGATTGAGTTTTATGTATCTCTGGCTTCCCTGAATTTTCTGGGATGCCGATTCGAGAGGCCCAGCCCAACCAGTTTACTCAACTAAAATCCGCAATCCAAAACCCCAAATCAAGAGGTCCCAGACCCCTGAACCCTTAGTTATTGCTACTTCTTCCAATACTCATTGAGACCGGTACGGATCTTTGCCAGATCTTTAGCATAGCCATAGAGGTGAAGACCTTTGGATGATACGATCATTTCACCATCCTCCACCCCAATCTGACTTGCCATATATTCTTTAACTTGCTGAAATCCGGCAAGGTTTGTAGGGAAACCACTCCATAAATCCCAGCTTCTGAAGTAGATGATAAAATGCAGTTTATTGTTGCGGATTCGTGTGTCAATATGTCTTAGACACGGGGGATCTTCCAGGTCAATGTCAGAAGGCTGTCCTACCTGCATAATTAGCTGGTTGGTGCCGAAACCATACTTTGTATAGCGCTCAATTACCTTATCCATTGAGATCAAGAGCCGCTCACCATAGGTGTACTGCTCATTGTCCTGTTTAGTGCCTGACATCAGGTATTCGCCTACATATTCGTTCACGTATTCTTGAGTGGTTGGGGGCGGAATGCCCAGTCCCGGCGGCATATCGGGTATGTGGGGTTTAGCTCCGGGGTATTGTATGTGGATAGTGATATAATCAAACTCCCGCCTGACCTGTCCTGCATAGCTTCCATGATCGATTTTATACTCGGTTACTCCTTCTTCCAAAATATGCCACAGTGCTTGAAACCAGGCATCAGGCAGGGTAGTTGCCTGGATTGTTACCATTTCCATTATAAAAAACTTTCGCAATTAAGGTTTTAGTTGGGTGATACGGTAGAGGTTGCGCAACACGCATCGGTATAAGTGATGCTACCCGCGCACAGCGCGTGGCATCCCGTTATTTAAATTTGATTATTTATGAATTGTGCCGATTCATCCCCGACTTGTAGGCGGGTCTTTCTCGGCACCTGCCAGTAAAGCAGTTTAAGAATATCAATATTCATCAAAAATCTACGTAGCCTAACAACGAATCGAGTAGTGCAACCGAATAACGAACAACAAACAATGATCGAGTCAAACAATAAAATGTAGATGTATTGATTATATTGTATTCACTCAATTTAAAGTCCGGTGTAATTCAGGTAAATACCATCTGCTTGTTTTTAAAGTCAAGGAGTTTTTGAAAGTGAAAAAATATGCTTTTTCTGTGTAGTTAGCTTGGAACGAATAGACTTGACATAACCATGAATTTTAGTTATGTTTAGGCTCACTTAGGGATGTATTTCTCTTGGCTTATATTCTTGTAGCATTATGATGTGTTCAAGGCACTTGAGACGATATTAAATTCTGGTTGCTTGATACTGGAAAAAAATTTAAATAGCTTTAAAATCTAGTAGTAAGTATCTAACATCCACTAACTGAGTTATTAGGAGTGATTATGGCTAGAAGAGGTAATGGGGGCAGGGATCCCTGGAGTAAAGATGATGATGGGTTAGGTTTACCACCGGAAATTGAAAAGATTTTTAAGACTATAACAGGGGGCTTTAAGGGTGGAAAGTTTAATATACTCTTCATAGCCCTTGCCGCTGTTCTACTCTGGATACTTTTTTCATGTGCTTATTCGATCGATGTGGAAGAGGTCGGTATAATCCAGAGATTTGGGAAATATGTGAGGACTACAACGCCAGGTCTTCATTTTAAATATCCCTGGGGTATTG
>JAZFSJ010000304.1:0-3821 GCA_036446115.1 Thermodesulfobacteriota bacterium
GCTACGGAATACGGGTGGGATAGAAACAAATTTCTGGAGCATACCTGCACTAAAGCAGGTCTACCCACCGATGCCTGGAAGAAAAAAGATACAGAAATTTATATCTACTCGGCAGATATCTTTTAACACTTGTGTGCCCTGCCTCACCCTAGCCCCTGTAGTTATCCTAATCACACAATCATTAACGGTACAATCTGCTGTGAGAAATATTTATTTCATTTTTATCACCGTGAGCTTAATCCTCGGTTGTCAATCGCCACTCAATAGCCCCTATAAAACCTCTGAAAGCGGTAAAAATATCTACTATAATACTTTCTACGCACAACCAAAAACACTTGACCCTGCCCGCGCCTATAGTTCTGACGAATACAGCATCATCTGCCAGATATATGAACCTCCGCTGCAGTATCACTACCTGAAACGCCCTTACGAATTAACACCGCTTACTGCAACTGAAATTCCAAAACCCCACTACTTTGATGAAAATAGTGCCCTTCTCTCTTTCAATCCACCGGCTGAAGATGTGCATCGAGTTATCTATGAAATAAAGATTACAAAAGGCATCCTCTATCAAAACCACCCCTGCTTTGCTCAAGACGGACAGGCTAATTATCTTTATCATAACCTAACAGACGAAGATGTCTCGGAAATACTTGAGATCAGAAATTTTGCCCAGGCAGACACCCGTGAACTTAAATCCGATGATTATATATATCAAATCTATCGCATTGCGGATCCCCGCAATAACTGTCCCATCTTCCCTATTATGGCCAAATACATTCTTGGTCTCGATACCCTCTCACAATCCCTGAAAAGGTCACTGGAAGATGAAAGAGAAAAAAGAAAGCTGAAAGCAGGAGTAACCTATAATCAAGAAGCAGATGAAAAGGCTCATCCCATTCGACTCAACTACACTCGTTTCCCCTTTCCTGGAGTAGTAAAAAAAGATGACTATACTTTCCAGATTATCCTTAAGAAAAAATACCCCCAAATCCTCTATTGGCTTAGCATGCCTTTTTTCAGCCCCATTCCCTGGGAAGCAGACAGATTTTACAGCCAAGGCCCACTTATAAAAAAGAATATTACCCTCCAGTGTTTTCCCGTGGGAACAGGCCCCTTCAGGATTGACGTCTTCGACCCAAATCTGGAAATTATTCTCAAGAGAAATGAGAACTTCCATAAAGAAACCTATCCTCTTATGGGTGAGAAGGGAGACGAGGAAGCAGGATATTTATTGGATGCAGGTAAACCGCTTCCCTTTCTTGATAAGGCTGTTTTTAAACTTGAGAAGGAATCTATTCCCCGCTGGAACAAATTTCTCCAGGGATACTACGATTCTTCCGGTATCTCCTCAGACAGTTTCGACCAGGCCGTTTCCATCACCACAGACGGGCTAATGCAACTAACCGAGCAATTCAAAGCAAAAGAAATCAATCTTGTTACTTCCACAGCCACCACCACCTTTTACTTCGCCTTCAATATGCTAGATTCGGTTGTTGGCGGCTATAGTCCTGATAAACAAAATTTGAGACTGGCTATTTCTATTGCACTTGATATGGAAGAACGCATTGAGATTTTTGCCAATGGAAGAGGTCTCCCTGCCCAGGGCCCTATTCCACCCGGTATCTTTGGTTATGAAGAAGGTATAAACAGCATTAATCCTTATGTATACACCTGGAATGAAAAGCGAAACAGACCTGTAAGAAAATCGATTGCTGTTGCACAAAAACTCCTTGCAGATGCAGGATATCCTAATGGTACAGATCCCAAAACAGGTAAACCTCTGGTTATCGGGTTTGATAACGCGTGGACTGGTCCAGAGGCGTATACCCAACTTAAATGGCTGCAAAAACAATTTAAAAAGATTGGTATTGTACTTGATATAAGAACCACCGATTACAACCGCTTCCAGGAGAAGATTCTAAGTGGTAACTTTCAGTTCCTTTCCTGGGGCTGGAACGCTGATTATCCTGACCCTGAAAACTTCCTTTTCCTTCTCTATGGCCCCAACGGCAAAAAACAGCATGGCGGAGAAAATGCAGCCAACTATGACAATCAAGAATTTAATCGGCTCTTCGTAAAGATGGAAAGCATGGAAAATACTCCTGAGCGTTTACAGATTATCAAAAAGATGCTGGATATTGCGAAGCGCGATGCCCCCTGGACATGGGGATTCCATCCCCTGAACTTTGGTCTATACCATAAGTGGGTTTTTAACGCTAAACCACATACTATGGCCAATAATACCACAAAGTATCTTCGCATCGACCCTATGAGCAGGAAAGATAAACGGGCCGCATGGAACCAGCCTCACTACTGGCCCCTTGGTGTCTTTGCGGGGATTATCTGTATTGCATCTCTCCCAGCCCTTATTGCGGTGAGGCAAAGAAAGAAAACACCGGCAGTATAAGGCATACTCTTTTATTTTTTAGAGGATAATAAATGATCGCATACATCATTCGCCGTTGTCTCTATGCCATTCCCATTATCGCGGGGGTAAATTTAATCATTTTCTTTTTGTTTTTTTATGTCAACTCCCCCGACGATATGGCAAGAAAAAGCCTGGGGGAAAAGAACATTACCCAAGAGGCAATTGAGCGCTGGAAGAAGGAACACAACTACAATCTGCCACTTTTTATAAACCAGCAGGAACAAGGGATCTCAAGAATTTCTCACACCATCTTTTTTAAGAAATCAATAGGATTGTTCTGGTTCGATTTTGGCAAAAGCGACCGTAATAACATCGATATCGGGTACCAGATTAAAAAGCGCATAAAGCCCAGTCTTCTCATCGCACTGCCAACTTTTTTTATTAGCATTCTGGTTACAATTACTTTTGCTATGATCTTAGCCTACTTCAGAGGGAGCTATCTTGATTACTTTGGCGTTATCCTCTGTGTTATCATTATGTCGATATCATCCCTTTTCTATATTATTGGTGGTCAATATCTCTTTGGCAAGGTTTTGCAGTTGTACCCTATCTCCGGTTACGACACAGGAATCCATGCCCTAAAGTTTGTGACTCTTCCTGTGCTGATTGGCATCATCGCTGCCATCGGAGGCAATGTACGATTTAACCGCACTATTTTCTTAGAGGAGATTACTAAAGATTATATTAGAACTGCACGCTCAAAAGGCCTCTCTGAAGAAATCGTTTTGTTCAAACACTGCCTAAAGAATGCGCTGATTCCCATACTCACCACTGCGGTGATGACTATTCCTTTCCTCTTTATGGGCAGTCTCCTCATGGAGTCATTTTTTGCCATACCCGGGTTGGGTTCTTTTACCATCGATGCTATTCAGGCACAGGATTTTTCCATTGTGAGATCTATGGTCTATCTCGGTTCCGTTCTCTATATTGTGGGACTTATATTAACCGATATCAGTTATACCCTGGTAGACCCCCGTATCCGTTTTGAGTGAGTGTAAAATGTTCAGGATTCTCCCCACAGACATCTTTATTTTTATCCTGGTTGCCGCTGCTATTATCTTCATATTTTCCGCCCGTCGCAGAGAATATTGGCGTAATGCGTGGCAACAGGTACGCACTAACAACGTTGCCATGATTTCTCTTCTCGTGCTCTCTCTCTATGCCAGTATCGCCCTCCTGGACAGTGTTCACTTTATAGACAAAAAATCTGGCACCACCTTAAGTATGCTCGAACGGATGGTAACCCCTCTTCATCGGCAGGTTGAAAAAACCTACTCCGCACCCTTCGCAACCCACCAGTATACTAAAGAAAGTGTGGAGGGTAGAAACGGAAAGATAACGCGTCTCAATCCCAAGCTCATACACGGGGGTGCTCACCTCACCCAAACTA
>JAZFSJ010000305.1:0-2302 GCA_036446115.1 Thermodesulfobacteriota bacterium
TGCACTGAAGAGGATGTCTTAAGTGCATGTTTGAAAAACATCAACTACCTATAGGAAAGTGTCCCCTTAAAGATGATATGGCTTCTTTTGGAATAAAATCTCACTTAGTTTATAAAGCCTATGTCCAATAAGATTGTTTCCCTTAAAGAAGCGGTTGCAACTATACCCAACGGTGCTCATATTTCACTGGGAGGCTTTACTACCCAGCGTCACCCTATGGCATTCGTCCATGAGCTAATTCGTCAGAAAAAGAGAAACCTGCATTTTTATGGACACTCCCCCGGGGGTGATCTCGATATGCTAATAGGTGCAGGTTGTGTGCGGAGGGTTGAACTTGCCTATGAAGCCGATGAAGCATTTGCAACCATTGGACCACGTTTTCGGAACGCAATTGAGCAGGGGCTGATTGAGTGGGAGGATTACAGTAATTTTGGAATGGTCCAGCGATTCGCCGCTGGTGCTATGGGCATTCCTTTCATTCCGACACGGACTTTACTCGGCTCAGATATGCTCAGAAAGGAAGGGTTTAGTCAAGAAATCAGAAGTAGTGATCCCAAGATCGCTTCTAAAAAGTTTTCAACCATTGACTGCCCCTTTACAAGAGATAAAGTTGTTCTCCTCCCCGCAATCCAGACAGATGTTACGATTATTCATGTGCAAGTTGTAGATACCCAGGGCACTGTTCGAATCTACGGCCAATTGTTCGGAGATGAACAACAGGCAAAGTGCGCTAAAAGGCTCATCGTCACCTGCGAAGAGATTGTTGAGCCGGAAATATTACGCGAACAACCGGAGCACAATAGTATCCCCTTTTTTCGTGTGGATGCAATCGTTAAGATTCCCTATGGGGCTCACCCCTATGCATGCTATCGATATTACGATTATGATCCGGAATTTCTACATGTCTACCATGAAAAGGCAAAGAGCAGGGATACCTTTACCGAATTTCTTGATGAATATGTTCTTGGTGTGGACAATTGGGAAGAGTATCTTGAAAAAATCGGAGGGACAAAGAAGCTTAAAAAGCTTAAGGCTAACCGAAAGTTAGGCTATAATCCTTCTCTAAGGAGGAGGCAAAAGAAATTAAAAAAAGGCTATGCTGAAGACTATACACTCTTCGAACTCATGACGGTAGTATCTGCACAAGAAATCAAAGATAAAGAGATCGTATTTGCAGGAACAGGTGTACCAATGCTTGGTGCTATGCTCGCACAACACACCCATGCCCCAAACTGTGTGATAGTATTTGAAGCAGGAGCAGTTGACTGCAAACTTGCTCATCTCCCCATGTCGGTGGGAGATCCGCGTACTATGCGCTTAGCTTCAACCGCTACGGGTCTTTTCGATGTTTTTTCCACAGTCCTGCAAAATGGGTGGATTGATGTTGGGTTTTTAAGTGGTGCTCAGATAGATAGGTTTGGCAATATCAATGCAACTGCAATAGGCGACTATCTCCATCCCACGGTTCGCTTTACTGGCAGCGGAGGATCGGGAGATATCGCATGCCTGTCAAAACGGACCGTAATCATTGCTCGACATGAAAAGAGACGGTTCCCAGAGAGAGTGGACTATATTACCAGTCCAGGATGGATTGATGGTCCGGATGGAAGGGACAAAGAAGGGTTGCGTTGGGGTGGTCCATCAGCTGTGGTAACTACTATGGGTGTCTTGCGATTTAGCGATGATACCAAGACAGCGTATCTGTCTTCATATCACCCAAAGATTTCACCTCAATCAATTCAAGAAAATACGGGTTTTGAATTAGATATTTCACATGCAGCCGAAACAGAAAAACCGACCGACGAGGAAATCCATATCCTCCGCAATGTGGTTGACCCTGAAAGAATCTTTCTAAAGTAACTTTTTTTCACCCGTCCGGGTAAAACAAAACCACCCTTCTTTCTTACCCTTGAGCGGTGCCAACAGAAAGGATAAAAAAAAGCCGATGAAATTACACATCGGCTTTTTGCTTATTTTTATATTCTGATCTTACTAACTTTCTCAGATTTTACTACCTTGCTCTTAATGCTTTTGTTACTTTGTTTCTGTATTTAGGGTCTTTCCATTTCTTTTTCATTGCTCTGCTAATTTTCTTTTTAGTTTCCTTAGATACGCTCATGATCGTCCTCCTTTTACTTGATTATAAGAAATACCGGTGAATGCCACGCAGCAGAGCTGCGAAGTCATTCATTAGTTGTAAGTTATTTTTTCGGCAGGATAAGGAGAAAACTTTAGCTATTTCTGGTAGTCAGCACTAATCCTTTTCCAGGATCTGCCTCCGAGTGTAAGCGATGGAATATCT
>JAZFSJ010000306.1:0-11421 GCA_036446115.1 Thermodesulfobacteriota bacterium
CCCAAATCTCACTTAGGCTTGCAGAATGTGTCGGGGTGAAAACACTGATGGAGATCGGGGCCGGTCGGGGTAATCTCACGGGAATTATGCTGCAACAACTTAATGAACTCAATCTACCCATAAACCTCATTGTCACTGATGCTAACCCCATCGTGATAGAAAACATGGAAAAGCTCAAAGCCAATTACCCCCAGATAGAGATAGACACACTCCTCTGGGATATAAAAGAAGCTCCCTCTCAAGAACTGCTTGAGAAGGTAAAACATCCCTGCCTCTCATACGAGCGTGCATCCATAATGTACACTAACATCCCATCCATAGAAAATATAACCCGCTTTTCAGATATGGTTGTCTTCGGAGACATGTTTAATTATACGGGCAAACTGTATGCATACGATGAGATCTCAAAAAAGATCGGGGCACTTCCCCTCTTCTACAGTGAAATGAAGCCCATACTCGACAGGTGCCTTAGTGAACATTTCATGTTTGATCAGCGTGCCCAGGAAGAACTCAATTTTCCTAACACTACTATGCTTATTGGCTTGAAGTAAAGATTGACGACTTTGTAAAAAGTCTATCCGCTGTGTTGCATCTTAAGCCTTTTACTTTGTCACCTAAATTCCGATTAATTAAATTAAGCAATTTACACTGTAAGCATCATTCCTGCTAAACCACAATTGAGGTATTTCTTAAGGGGGATTAAAAATGTTTGATTATGATGTAATCGTAGTGGGTTGCGGTCCTGCAGGGCTTATGGCGGCTGCCGAGCTCAAAGAAAAGGGTGTCAATGTGCTGGGAGTGGATAAGAAACCGAGGCTTGATGAAAATGTGCGATCGGCCTCCGGCTTTTTCATCGATGGTCAGGAGATGAATGGAGAACACATTAAGCTTGAGCACCTGAAAGGAAAAACCAAGATTAATTACACTAAATGTGGTTTTTCCCTTGAATACTCAAGACCCATGGAGGGGATTCACCACACCCATATCATTACAAATTCGGCAAATCACTTTCAGGCCACCGCCCGAAAAAAACCCCTCTATCATACCTTTAATCCTACTACCTGGCTCTCTGATCGCTACAAGAGGGCGAAGAGTCTGGGGGTTCCTTTTATGACCGACACCCTGGCCATAAGGGCAAAAGAGGTAAACGGTGGGGTGGAGGTACAGTTAAGGACAAAAGGGAAGCCCACTACCAAGACCTGCAAAAAGCTCATAGCCTCAGACGGACTGCAGTCAAGAATCACCAGAAACCTTGGGCTGAACGAGAGTCGTGTATTCTTCATGAAAGGTCCCACTATCGAATACGAAATGGTAAACGTCGATTGCCCTTTAGACCGGGGGGATATGTATTTCACCGGGGAAAATAACATAGGTGGACCAGGGGGGATTATCGCAGTTCCCAGCCCCAGAGGTGATGGGGCCTACCGATTTGAAACCATGTCCGCCCTGCCGGGAAAAACCTCCTATAACATAATTGAGTTTTTTATAAAAAAGAGCCCCTTTGCTAAATGGTTCAAGAACGCGGAGATTGTCGAGAAAAGCGGTGCAATCGTTGAAATATTTACCCCCCTTAAGATTCCCTGCCAGGGGAATATTCTGATTGTGGGTGATGCAGCATGCTTCGCCGAAGTCCTGTATCAGGGTGCTACCATGTGCGGTTACATGGCAGCCCAGGCTACGGACAAAGAGCTTAAAGGTAAAAACGGCTTTAAGGAATACAGCGATTGGTGGAATTCCACCTTTGAATGGAACGTAGATCCCAAAAGGATGGCTGATTATATAAAAAGGACTCTCTTTACCCGTTTCTTTAGCCCTGATGAGGTTGATTTTCTCTTCGATCTCTCAAAAAAGCATCCCGCCGTTGCAGACGAAATGGAAGCAGGTGTTTTTGATTATACCAATATCCTTATGGATTACTTCTCAAGCCTCCCCGAGGTACCAGAGCAAATGAAAGAAACGATGAAAATGATTAAGGACGCAGACATGGCAAAGCTGCTAACCGTCGTCAGTCAAAGAAAAGATTAAACCTTAAACCATAGGGATTATTTATTTAGAAAATGACCGTTAAAATATCAGAGCCCGGTGCCCCTGATTATAAAGAGTTAGAGGATACTATTACCCGGGAGATCCCTGCCATGGATTCGGAAGAGGTTAAGGTGCTGGCAACCGAGGCATTTTACCTGAAGTTTATTGAGTGGTTTTACAAAAAGTCTGAAGAAAAGCTCTCTGAAGAAAAAGCAGATAACCTGGCAGCCACCATAATCCAGGCAACAAGGGAACACCCGCTTTTATTGCGCGGGGCGAGTGTGAGGGGCACGCTGGCCCTGAGAGAAATAGCAAGGGGGTATGAGCAGCTTATCGGAAGATTGAACAGATTTGCCATCGCCCAATCTGCCTTAATCGCCCTCCCCCATAGAGTTATGGTGGTTTCAGGAATTGAAAAAAGTGGTTCCGATATCATTAAAGAGATAACTTTAGAGGTCCTCTACGGTATTACCTTTCCCCCCGAATATCTTCTCTCCGAAGAAGGGCTCACCCCTAAAGACAGCTTAAAAGAGATGCCTGAAGGGTCAGGTGAGTTTAAGCCACAAAAAAAGGGCTCCGGGACCGGGAGCAGCATGCCACGCGATGCCTTCTCATTAAGCGGTGCAATGCGCAAGAGGCTGGAAGTGCGGGAAACCCTTAAAAAGCACAGGGTAAAGGGCGGGAGGCGAAAGGAACTGACAGAGTCCGGGGAAAGTGGCCAACTCGTAAAAGGTGAGAAGGGCAAATACTATCTTACAGAAAAAAAACTGCCGTTTACTAAAGAACAAATGCAGGAGTTTTTGGAAAAGTTCATGGACTCGCAGCATCAGGGGGAAACAAAAGAGACAAGAGGAAAAAAGGTTGGTCTTCAAAAACTCGATTACTCAAAGATGGGGGCACTGACAGAACAGCTTGAAGATTTGAAAATGGTACTCAAGACCTCAAAAGGCATCCAACTGCAGGGCAAAGCAATTGGCTGGCTGTTAAGGAAATTAATTGCCAAGGATTTCAGGCACACTGACCACAACAGACCAAAGAAAGAACGAATCAAAGACAAAACAAGCGTACGCAGATATATGAAAGGAGACACTTACAAAGACATATCCATGCGACATACATTAAAAGCGCTGGTGCGTCACGGTAAAAAACTTAATGATGTAGGTTCCAGAGAATTTAGATCTTTTGAAAAAAAACGACTATCCAATATGGATATCGTGTTATGCATCGACGTGAGTGAGTCCATGGGTAGCCATGCTAAACTAAGATATGCCAAGCTTGCGGCGGCAGGTATCGCAAAGTCCGCGATAGAAAACGGTGAGCGTATCGGCCTGGTTGCTTTCAGTAATTCAGCTACCACCATAAATAAGGTAACCAATAAAGAACATGAGATAACCAATGCCCTGGTAGAAATGGAACCACACCAGTTCACCAACGTGGGGGATGGTATTAAAAGGGCACTGGAGCTTTTGTTGAAAGACAAGGCGCCAAATAAAAAGCAGATCATTATTATAAGTGACGGGATACCAAACATCTCCCCGGGAGATAAGTCCGCTTCCCCTAGCAGGCATGCTTCAGGCTACTCGGATATGGTTCATTTCGGATCAAGTCTCGGGCTGGGTTCCGATCAAGAACGCTCTGCCGAGCACGACAGTATGAGTAATGAGGTAGCCTTGATGTTTAAAGAACTCATGGGAAGCAGACATGCCACCAAAGAAGCGAGGAAGGCACGAGAAAAGAATGTTGAAATTTCCTTTTTATATATAAGCAGTGAAGAAAAACGCGGTGAGTTTTTCGCGAAAAAGATTGCGCGAATCGGCAGGGGCAAATTCTACAACGTTAAAAGACTTTCCGACCTGCCCCTTAAGGCGTTAGAACTGGTGTAAATACATTGGAGGATTACCATGATTAACAAAGAAACTATTTTAGAGTGCATTAAAGAACCTATGGAAAAGTACCATCAAGAGGCAATAAATACCATTGGCAACTGGAAACCATTACTCGATGCATCTGTGAAGATTTTAGCTGGTGAAGAAGTAAAGGATAGCGAGTCTCCGCCCATATTTCTCCCCCTGGTTAAGATGATGAGGTTAATCATGCAGATCACCAAAGAGTCTGAATGGGACTGGTCAAATCCAGCTATTCAGAAAATCTATAGAGAAATAGCAGAAAGTCAAATCTATAAAATGTTCGCTGTGGCCACTGTGGGGATGGTTTCTTCTATCATCCGAACAGTTAACATAGGTACGCTGGTTGAGATAGGCACAGGTCCCGGACAGGTTACTTCTAGCCTTTGTGAGGAAATGATAAAAAATAATAGTACTGTTCCCATGATTATTTCTGATAAGGCACCAACCATCTCCCAGACTGCAGAAAAATTGAGAAATTCTTTTCCCTCGCTTACCATTAATGACTTTGTCTGGGATTTCAGGGAAGATCCGCCCGGTGAAATGATAGAGAAACTTAAAAAACCCGTTCTCTTCTTTGAGCGGTTCTGTATTCCCTACGGGGGCTATGGCACTATCGACAGGATTGGACCGATTGCAGATATCCTGATTATGGTAGAAGATTTAAACCTTACGGCTAAGAAAGAGGCATATGATATCATCTATGAGAAGATTGGGTCTCAATTTTTTCTCTTCAGGGAAGTTAAGGAACGCCTTAAGAAGCACTTTTCCTTAATCCACACCTGTGACAGAAAAACTATTGAAACCATCAATGCCCCCGTAACCGACTTCACCTTAGCGATGAAATAATACAGCACTGTTAAAAGTTTTTTTCTTTCTCTTAGTTTTTCTTCGTGATCTTCGTGTTAAGGAGGAATATATGATGTACGATGTTGTGGTCATTGGTGCAGGCCCCGCAGGTCTTATGGCTGCCAAGCGGGGGGCGGAAAAAGGATTGAAGGTAATCGTAATCGAGAGAAAAAGAGATATCTCTAGAATACGCCGCGCCTGCTGCTCACATTTTGTCATGGATGATGGTTACGCAGGTGAAACACTTCAGGTAATAGATGGGAAAATAGTCTTTCCTCGAAACGGATTTGAAGTACGCTATGAGGGGCCGACACTCAGTCTCACAGACAAGTATTTTAATTCTCCCAAAGATCATACCATACACTTTTCCCATCAAAATGGGAAGCCCATAGGGATCAAATTTGATAAAGGGAGGCTGCTCCGGGGACTCATGGAAAAATGTGAACAACTGGGCGTTGAATTTATGATGGGAACTGTCGCCTACCAAGCCAGGGATACCACTGAGGGAGTTAAGGTGCATGCCGTCAGTAGTGGAAAAAAATCTACCATCACTGCCCGTAAAGGGATAGTGGCTGATGGTGCTAATGCCCATATCACAGAATCCCTGGGCATGAATGAAGAAAGAACGTATTACCACACCGCACTGGCAGAAAAATATATTGTAGATGGTATCAATGACTATGAACCGCTCAGCTGGAATTTCTTTTTCGGTCTCGCGTTTCGTTCTCACCCCCCTGTAATCATAGGTCCCTCTTTTTATGGCAATGATGTGGTCGAGGTTACTATTATGGGGAGCAAAAATAAACTGCCGCTAGAGATCTTTAAAAATGTCACCACCGATAGTCCCCTGATCCACATGTTTAAAGGTTCAAAACTGATTGACAAGCACGCATGTTCCTTAAGAACTTTTAATTCTTTGCAGATTCCCTATAAAGGTAACGTGCTGATTGCAGGTGATTCCGCCGCCTATATCGAGGTCGAGGTACAGGGCGCCCTCATGTGTGGATACCATGCTGCCAACGCAGTTGCAGGCGAGTTAAAGGGAGAAAATGGATTCGAACAGTACACCTCCTGGTGGCAGAAATCATTTGAATTTAACAGTGATGACTATCTGAAGGTAGCCCAGGGTTACGCCCTGGTGCCTGCCTACAGTGATAGTGAACTTGACTACCTGTTTTCTCTTACTGAGGATGAGGTTTTAGAAGGGACGTTCAGTCAATATAAGACTCCAAAAGTGATGTGGACTTCGATTGTAAGGCATAAAGACAAGATCGCCCGAGAAAAACCGGAGCTTCATGAAAAAATAAGTAAAATTGATGAAATGTCGCTATCTCTAAGTTTTTAAAGGAGGTATTAAACGTGTCAGTTCAGATAGATGAGGAACGCTGCGTGGGTTGCGGCTGCTGTATGGATGGATGTAATGCGGGCGCCCTGGAATTTCACCCGGAAAAGGAAAAGGTATGGGTTAATTGGGAAGAGTGCATTGAGTGCAAATCCTGTATTGAGTTGTGCCCAGAAGAAGCCCTGAGTGTCTGATTCTGTGGTGATAAATTTAGCAAGTTCCTACGTTCTTTTCTCTATCATAGTTCCCCAGTACTTAATCTGGGGGGTTTTTGCTTACGGAAGAGTTGATGTTAGCAAAAGTAACATACAGTAGATGCCTACCTGGAAACTACCTTTGAAAACCGAAGAAGTCTAAACTCTTTTGCTCATTATAGGCACCCCCAATATTTTTTGTTCAGAGTTCCCCCAGGAGATCTCCTGATAATTGTTATTCAATATCACCTTATCCTTTACCGTAGGATAATTATATGCTATAGAGGGTGTTAAAGCCCACAATACAAAAAAGTTAAAAAGGAGTTTCCCTTAAGTAGAGTGGTAGAGTGGACATTTAACTAAAAGGAAGAGTGGCTATGAAAACAAAACTTGCCAAGAAGATAATTACAGGGAGCGTAATGTCTGTTTTTATAGTTTCCTCTCTCTGTATAGACGCATCTTGGTCTTCACTAGAAAAAGTAAAAATAGTAAAGATTGAGCCTTCACGTTTCAGGGTTGTGTTTAGTGATTTTTTTAGGGAATTTCAAAGCAACTTTCCTGAAAAACCACCCTTCCCTGAGAAAGGTGAATTTGAAACTTCTAGTGAGTATGAGAAAAGAAGGGGAAACTGGAAAAACAACTATGAAAAAGCTGTTGCAGAATACAGAGAAAATTTTTCAAAAACAGTCCCTTTCTTTGAACTATATGACTTAGAGTTTAAATTTAGTAAATATAATGCAGACAAAGGATGTTTCGGCAATGTCAAATCTTCACGCTTTAGAGTTACTGGTTTGAACCCAATATGTGATGGTTATGAAATAGATGCATCCTGTTATTATGGACCAATGGAAAGGTATGCATATATAACCATTAACAACGTCTGTATAAATAGAGAGAAAGCAAAAGCACTAAAAGCCATCACTTTTAAATTAAGGATGCGGGTGGGGTTTCAACTCGTTCCTCCATATCCAGAAGATCCAAGGGGAAAATTAAAATATTATTTTCATCATGTATCTATCTACGAAAAGACGACAGGAGAAACTCTTTTTACAATAACTGATCAACCATTAACAAAATTAAAACAGGGGGAGTAGATAGTACGGGAAGGGAGAAACAGATAGTTGGTTAAAAAGCGCAGGAGTCGCTATGAAAACAGTAGCCATAACTAATCAAAAAAGTGGACAGGAAATACTGCAAATGCAAAGAATGTAAAAAGGAAATGATAGATGGGGTTTGGGGGTTGGTTGAGGGTGAGGTGGAATTTAACACACCCAATTAATTACACAAGATAGAGGAAGGGGGAATGAAAAAGCTTTACATAAGTCTTCTAATTCTATGTTTTTTTCTAGTTGTACCCAGTTGTAAGAAAGCTCAAGAGGAAAAAAAGACAACGAAGGAGGAAGGGGTTGTGGAAAAGGATAAGAAACTTCCGAAACTCTCCAATGAGGAAAGGAAGAAACTCGAATCTTTAGGTTATGTAGAGTAAAGCAGCAATCCACCATTGAAATTGTCAACACTACCGAACGTATGTGACACTGAAACTTGTCTGAAAACGACTTTGACTTATGGCAAGAAGGGTTGAGAGCGGGGTTTGCGAAGGTTACATCATGTATGTTTCAATCGGAAGAGCTCGCGGTAGATTTTTTTAAATGATTTCACGTAAATTACCGATAAGTATTGACATAAAGCTTTTCAGGGAAGCACAGGAATTTGGAGCAGGAGTACTCTATCAGATTCTCACAGGTAGTTTTTGTGAACGAATTAGGTTTCCCGCGGCAGAAGAGAGAGTCATCAAATGGAAAAAAACCATATTGCTGCCGTACTGATTGTAAATATCATTGCATATCCTATTCTTGCCCACACTCAATACTGGGGTGAGGAGAGATATGCACATTCCGTAACTAATATTCGTGCTGACCGCACTACCGAGTCAAAAATCGTCGGGCAATTGATGCCCGGGCAAAAGATAAGAACTGACTTTCTAGAAAAAAATTGGTTTGCCATTTTCGGCTTAGAGGAAACTGTCAGTGATGAACGAAAAGCTCTAGGATATGTGTATGCTCCTCTCCTCACACCTGATCCCCCTGCATCAAACAAACCCTCTGTAAAATCTTCTTCTATGCTCAATTATAAAGTTGTGCTGAAAGAACATACTTCCTACCTCGGGAGGTCTTGCATGGCTTTGAGGGTAGTTGTGAATGAACAGCGCGTACCATCCGTTACCTCACTTTTAATAACGGCCATAGAAATATGGGAGAATGGCAACAAGGAACAGCAAACATTCGTTGTATTTATATATTTGTCCGATTTGGACAGTGTAAAAGATGCCTATGCTGTGATAGAATTCAGCCCGAATGGATGGGAAAGATTAATGATTAATCCAAAAGCCTTAGAGGGAACAAAACCATATAATGATATAGTTTTGTCTGCTGAACCATAGCATCGGCTCCTGTTGACAAAAAAGAACTCCAGCTATTGCACCGTACCCTTTTCAAGAGAACTCGAACCATCATCTCCCAACGTACCTCTTCCTATATCACTTTATTCCCCCTGACGCTGGTAGTGAAACGCAACAACAACCACATAAAAAAATTAAAGCAATAGCAACGCTCAAGCATTCTATTATTTTTTTCATCATACTCCCTAAAAGGGAATTAAGGGCCTTTTAATGAGAAGGATAGTTTTTCTTAAGAATACGCTTTCTCACATTATTGATATCATACTCCATTCGGCCCACCCTCAGGATAATCAAGGTCACAATGCATCCCATTAAAAAAATACCGGCTCCCGCTAAAATCCTATAGGGTTCTTCCTTGAGCTTTTGATTCTCTTGTAAGAGACTGCTTATTCGCTTTTCCACCTCAGCATTTTTTTGCTTGAGAACTCTATTTTCTTTTTCCAAATCCTCTGCTTTTTTTACTGTTTTCTTTAGTTCTACTATCTGGATCGAATCTGGCATTTCTTCAGTGAGAAATCTTTTCACTACCCAACCTTTCTTATTATTATAGGAAATTTGTGCCCACGATTTTTCAGTTTTTAAGAGGTCAACCTTCTCATTAGAAGTAAGTTGGTCCACCACTCTAAACTCCAGACCAGGGTTACTTCTCACTGTGATAATTAGATTATCCGAGACATACATTGTTTTAGCGTGTAGGGGAGAAGAAAATAGGATAAAGGATATCAGAACCATAAAGAAGCACTTTTTCATATCTTCTGTCCTCCGTTTCGATTGATGAAATACGGGGATAGATGTAATCCGGAGATCCGCAAGGAATTGTCTTTCAGAGTGGCGATAGAGGAAATTTGAGAAATCCCTATCGTAAGTTAAAATATTATTATTTGTTAATACTGTCAAGTATTTAAACTCCGTGATCAAGCGATGTTCCGGTTAATGCTTCGATGTGGGCTGCGAGTTGAAGAGGTAGCGAATTTGACTGTTGGTGCAATAGATTTTCCACGCAGAAAAGTGAACAATATACTGCCATATGTAAGTAGAGTGATTGTATCATGCTCGGCACAATTTTAAAAAGCGATTCTTGATTCATGAAATGAATTAGTTGTTTACATAAGCTATTGGTGATGATATAGGAGAAAAGTACTTTGGACACAGATTTACCCCGTTAGAGATTAATGACAGGAATCATGGTTTATATCTATATAATTCAAAGCAAGAAGAATAGTAAATGGTATGCCGATTCTGATGATAATGACGGAAACGCGCCTGAGAACACAACCTTAAGAAAACTATGAGGCGTTTCCTATTTCTAACGGGGTGAACGCAGATTAACATGATTTTAAATATAGGGTTGCACTGCAAGACAACAGCCTAACGGAGGGGAGGGGGCATGAAAATAGTGGATTTTGTGAATGAGATGAAGGAGAAGGCTACTGAGGGGCTTGTTGAGGTCTCCAGGGATGGAAAAAGTGTTGAGAAGAACTACCAGTTTGAGGTAGGCACCGCCGATGTCGTCACCGTAAGGGGCGGGGCGATAGAAAAGGCGGTGATTACCCACCTTGTACTCAAAGGTATCAAACCCCCCGGCTCTGATAAGGTGTCTGATGGCATGGTCTACCAGATGGAGATATTCCCCGAAAACCCGTATTGCCCCATGGGGCACTATAGCACCCAGTGGACAATGGGGGAGTCGAATTATTACTCTATGAACCTGGATCTCTTTCCCGCTGTTAAGATCGAAGAAGACCTTGATACTATGAGGGATATCATGGATGGTATCGCCGATAAATTCGGAAGGGACAAAGATATGATGCGGGAAGGGCAGGACATACAGTACAACATGGAGCACTGGTCTTCTCCCCTTGCCACAAAGGTGGGGTGCAGACTGCTACAACTTAAGGAAGAAGAGCTTGACCTCTTTACTACAGCCTACCACACCTTTTTTGATGCCTACCTGGATATCTTCAGAAAAAGAAGTAATACACCGTTCAATAAAGGGGACGTCCGGCTGAACCACGAGAGGAATGCCAAGTGGCTTGAATATTTAACCTTCAAGGACCGCGCCGTCAAAATGGCCAAGGCCTATAACATACCTGCTGAGGTGTTGATTAATCTCGGTTTTCCACCTTCTGCAGTTTTTTAAAAAGTTAACAGAATAATGGAGGAGAGATAAATGAGAATTTTAGACTTTGTAAAAGAGATGAAGAAAAAGGCCACCAAAGGACTTCAGGAGGTTGCCGGAAATGGAAAGTTTGCTGAGAGGGTCCATAAATTTAAAATAGGAGAGGCACAGATCATAACCATAAGGGGTGGAGCGATTGAAAAGGCCGCGATCAGCCATCTGACCATAAAAGGCGTCAAGATGCCCGGTACGGATTTGGAGGTTGACCCCATGGTCTACCAGATGGAGGTATTCCCCGAAAACCCCTATTGCCCCATGGGACATTTCAATACCGAATGGATTATAGGAAAATCGGATTCCTACCACATGAACCTGGACCTTTTTCCCGCAGTTAAGGTTGAAGAAGACCTTGATACCATGAGGGGTATCATGGATGGTATCGCCGATAAATTCGGAAAGGATAAAGATAAGATGCGGGAAGGACTTGACGTACAGTACAACATGGAGCACTGGTCCTTTCCTCTCGCCAC
>JAZFSJ010000307.1:0-8014 GCA_036446115.1 Thermodesulfobacteriota bacterium
TAAGAAGTGAATTTTTTAAAATCCTATCTCTCCCCCACGCCTCAAAATCATTAAGAGAGCTCGATCAGTTAGGAGTCCTTTCTTTAATGATACCAGAGATTGAAAACATGAAAGGAGTTAACCAAGGCGCTAAACATGATTACGAGCTGTGGGAGCACTCGCTCAAAACAGTGCACTTTGCGGAAACTGTTTTACTTACTATCAAAGACTACTTCCCTAAACATGGGGAATTCCTTGAAAACTATTTCAGGCAGGAGCTGGAGAGTGATATTAAGAGGAATAATCTACTTACATTTATTGCACTTCTTCACGATATAGGAAAGCCATCAACCAGGAGTATGAAAAACAAGCAGGTACATTTTTATCAACATGACCGCATTGGAGCAAAAATTAATCAAGGGATTGCTCACCGCTTTAAAATGGGAAAAAAAACAACTCACATTATCACCACTGCTACCCACTATCATCTTCGCCTTCTTTCTCACCACCCTTCAGATAGTTTAACTCAACGTGCAAAATATCGTTTCTTCAGGGATCTTGATGATTCTTCTTTTGATACACTCATCCTCAGTTGTGCAGATAAAATGGCGACCAGGAAACATTCAACAGAAAACAGGAACCATCTTCCCATTCTTTATCTGGTTAATGAACTAATAGACTACTATTTTCAAGAGTATTCTAAGAGTACGCCCAAACCCCTGCTTAACGGAAATGAAATTATGGAAATTCTGACTCTGAAACCAGGGGAAAAGATCGGGGAATTAATAGCTTTGATTGAAGAAGCTGAAAGGGATGGCAGGATAACTACCAGGGAGGAAGCGGTAAAGATCATTTCCTCTGAAACAAAGAAACACAACTAAATCACGAATTGCTCTTCGTGGTGACTCTTCATGGCTGGAAAATCATTGTGGTTCCCCCGTTAGATATTTAACGGGGTGAATCTGTGGTGATCATGGAAAAACAGGAGGCTGATTAATACCCGAATCCTCACTCATACCTGTCATGATATTCATATTTTGCATTGCTTGCCCAGAGCCACCTTTCAGCAGATTATCAATAACAGAAATAATAATAAGCCGATTCGTTTTTGCATCAATAGTAATACTGATATCACAGTAGTTAGAACCCTTTACCTGTTGCGTTGATGGGAATGTATTCAAAGGACATATTCTTACGAATGTGTCCTTCTTATAAAAATCTTTGTAAAGACTGAAAATCTCTTTTTCTGAGATAGTTCCTGAAACTGCAGCATAAATAGTTGATAAAATACCCCGATTCATAGGAATGAGATGGGGAGTGAAAGAAATAGTAACATTCCCTTGAGCGATTACACTTAGTTCCTGCTCCATCTCTGGTGTATGCTGGTGTTTAGCCACCTTATATGCCTTAACCCCTCCACTAACTTCAGCATAAAGCGAAGAGAGAACTACGGCCCTTCCTGCCCCGCTCACACCAGACTTTGCATCCACAATAATAGTACTTAAATCAATCATCTTGCTTTTAACAACTGGAGCCAATGATAAAATCACAGAAGTAGGATAGCACCCAGGATTAGCAATTAGTTGTGCATCTTTTATCTTTTCCCGATAAATCTCAGACAGACCATATACGGTATCTTTTAGCAATTCGTGAGCAGTATGTTTTTTATACCACTTTTCATATACTCCAGGATCCCGTAAGCGGAAATCAGCGCTCAAGTCAACTACCTTTTTCCCTTTTTTTATCAACTGAGGAACAACACCCATGGCCTCTCCGTGTGGCAAGGCAACAAAAACAAAATCAGCTCCGTCTAAATATTTATGCTCAGAAACTGATTGAAATTTAAGATATATTTTATCTTTAAGCGAGGGGAATACCTCTCCCACTTCCCTACCGGCAAATTTCTCCGAGCTCACTGCGATAAGTTCTAGCTGAGGATGCTGGTTTGACAACCGCATCAACTCTAAGCCTGTATATCCACTTGCCCCTAAAATAGCAACCTTCATCATTATTCTCTCTCTAATAAAATATATTCCGAATAAAAAAGAAGGCCAAGAGGCCTTCTTTGAAAAATCCAGTAGATTTTATCTCTTAGAGAACTGAAATTTTGCTCTGGCCTTTCTTTGACCATATTTCTTTCGTTCTTTTACCCTGGAATCACGTGTTAAGAACCCCGCTTTTTTCAATATTCCTCTATAATCAGCGCTCACCTCAAGTAGAGCTTTTGAAATACCGTGTTTAATAGCCCCTGCCTGGCTATTGGTACCTCCACCTTTTACATTCACACGAATGTCATACTTTCCTGTAGTATCAGTCAATACAAGAGGTTGTTTAATAATCATCTTAGACGTTTCTCTCTCAAAGTACTCATCTAAGGTTCTTTTATTTATTTCAAATTTACCCTCACCAGTGAACATTCTTACTCGTGCAATAGCGGTCTTTCTCTTACCTGTTGCATAAAAAACATTTTCTTCCATATTTATACACCTTATTTTAGTATCAATCCTTTAGTTCTTTCGGAGTTTGTGCCTTGTGAGGATGATCTGAACCGGAGTAAACCTTGAGCTTAGTCAACTGCTTCCTACCCAGCTTATTTTTTGGTAACATACCTCGCACAGCAAGTTTTATGATATTCACAGGCTTTTTCTTTAACATTTCTTCAGCAGACATAGACTTAAGACCACCAGGATATCCAGTGTGTCGATAGTACATTTTATTAGCCAGCTTTTTGCCTGTCAAATGAACCTTTTTAGCATTGATGACAACCACAAAGTCACCTGTATCAACATGAGGGGTAAATACAGGCTTATGCTTTCCCCTAAGAATTACAGCTATCTTGGTGGCAACCTTACCCAATACTTTGTTCTCAGCATCTATAATATACCAGGATCTTTCAACTTCGCCTTTTTTCGCACTGTATGTAGCCATAATATCCTCAATAATTAAGCTAATCTATATAATATAATTTCATAAATTTGTCAATCTTTTTAATCTACTATTCGTTCTCACATTTAGAAAACCTATAATTTTCGGTTAATTGCGAAGCTCCTCGCCCCACTAGTTAAATAAGCTTTGCACTAATTTGGCAGTATACCATTCAAATTGGTCTTTTAAGTATTGGGAAATGCACGCCGTACCGATGGAGCTAAAATCTTCTCCAAGGGTATGGTAGCGGCAGCCTGAAGTTTGGCCATAAATTGAGGGTTTTCCTTTTGTATCTGAGCCATCTTTTGCATAAGGACAGCATTAATTATCTGGTTTGCGCGATAAGGGTTGAGTGTTACTTCAAGGGGTTTTTCATCTAAAAGACTAAATAAATAGTTAACATCCTCTTCTTTCAGCAGTTCGAAAAGACCAAAAAGACTAATAATATCCCTGTAGTTTTCTCCCTTAGGAAAGGTATCTTCCCACCAGGTAATGTAGCTCTTCACCCCTTCACGGTTGAGTTTATTATCACGAAAGGCAGTTGTGATGGCATGTGCCGCTTTAACACCACACATCATGGAGCCCGTGCATTCAGCCTCTACTGTCCAGGCAGAGTCCCCTACAAAGATGACATTATCCAGAAAAGGTGTTGGTGCAGGAGACCACATATTTAACACATGGCAGTTATATCGCACAATCTCTGTTTTTTCAAACCAGTTAGTGTATGCACTGTTCTTAAACAGATACATTACCTCGTCCATGATGTCTGCGCCTCCCGCTGGAGGAGATGATATAAAACTACCCCACAACCAGAACTCCGCATCAGGATAGGGAGTGGGAAGAGCAACGAAGGCCATAGGCAGTCTGTTCTGGTGGTGATAAAAAGCAATCCAGTTAAAGGCGTTAGGATAGGTAATCTTGAAATTATTTAAATATAGTCCCAGTCCCGTCATTGTTCCGTAGAATAAACGTTTTTTATTCAACCCCGTTATCTGAGCCATTCTTGAATTTATCCCATCAGCAGCAACTACAAAAGTTCCCTCAAAGGTCTTGCCTTCTTTTGTCAACACTTTCACACCAGTTGAGGTTTTCACCACATCGATTACGTTAGTTGAGGGATAAATATTACATCCATTCTCACCGGCATCTTTTAATAGACCTTCTAAAAGGTGTTGCTTGCTGTAAGTTGCTGATAGGCGCTGTTTCTGGCTTTCACGCGCCCTATAATCTCCCAGCTGCACAGTATGTTTGCCATCAGGAGAATACATATTCCAGTTATAGAAAGCACAGTGAGGACCATCGTATTTTACTGAAAAACCGGTCTCTGGAAAAATTATCTTATCATTTTTCTCATTAAGGTACATTCTCTCGTTAAAGTACCGCTCGTTCTCAATTGCTACCATCGTTGCACATGCTCTTGTCAACTTTGTCATATCTGTCTTTCTTTCCAACAAGGCAACCCTGAATCCATTCTCAGAGAGAACCTTGGCTGTCATACAACCTCCAGGTCCTGCTCCAACAACTACCACGTCGTAGTCACTCATTAAAATCCTCCTTTGATACTACTACTCACTGAATAATTAATGGATGAATGTAAATTATCTCTCTATAAAAGTAAAGCTTTTTTCTAAGTTTTTATTTTATCACCGTTAGCCACTGTATTTGCGTTTTTCTCCCTTTTTTAAATATCTACTAAAAACACAGTTTTCCCGGATTCATAATATCGTTTGGGTCAATTTCTGCTTTTATCTCCCTTAATTTCTTAGTATAATTCCCTGAACGTCGATACATCATATCAGCCCATGGACCATAGGGGCGACTAAAGTATGCACCTTTATTTATAAGTGCTTCACTTGTCTTTAGCCAGGCTTGTTTAACCCTCTCTTTCTCACTCGCATTAGTAAGGTCACAGTGCAAGTCAAATTCACAATGAATGCCCCTCCCTCTTTCTATGGGCAAAAGATAACCACCTAACATGTCACAATCATAGTGCCCTGCAAAACATATCTCCTTAATGGTTGATTCCATCTCAGCTATCTTTTTCAAGGGAGATTTAAAATTGAGATCTTGTACAGAACCGCGATAATTGAATTTTTTGAGTACTCCCCAGGGTCGCAATATCTCATCAGCTATAATTCTCTCAAGACCTTTTATCTTAGGAAAAGTTTCCATAAGTTGCAGATTGAGTCGATCACATTCCTCACGCAGGGCCTCTTCCTCATAGGCAATTTTCTTGTCAGGATGCCGTGGTGCGCCCTGCAAACAGACAACCATAACCCATGGAGGAAGTTCACTTCTCACCTTATCAAAAACTTCAGAGTTTTTTGATGTACAGGGGAAACTGGCAGGGACCTCCCAATCTTCATTAATAAGAGCGGCAAGATTAAAGCTATTGATAAGAAAACACTCCATGCCTATTTCCCTTCTCTGAATCCTTTTCAGAGGCTCTATCGCACTGGCAAGTTCATCAAATGCCACAAAGAATATCTTCCTCTCCCTGATTAAGGGATTTATATGAACACACATCTTAGTCATAATTCCAAGAGTACCCTGTGCTCCCGTCCATAATCTAAATAGGATAGTCCTTACAGGTCCCATTGGTCCTCCCGGCTTATCGCCGGTAGACCATATGCCTGTTTTAAATATTTCTCCATTGGGAAGAACCAACTCTGTATCCATTATAAGATAGTTCCCATACTCAAAACTTGGCGCTGCCATTACCGGATCTCTTTCTAAATAGCTTGTTAATACAGAGCGTTTTGGAGGAATGCCAAAGGGAATCATAACCCGATATCCCCTATCCAACAAATAATCCTGGAGTTGTTCATAGGTAACCCCCGGTTCTACCATAACGAACAGATTTTTTTCATCCAGCATTAAAATCTTATTCATGCGCGATAGATTCACTATCACACCACCATGGTCGGGGAGCGCCGCACCGTGCAGATTGAGACCGGAACTTAAGGGGATTATAGGGGTAAGTGTCTCATTTGCCAATCTTACAATACTCTGAAGTTCTTCTACTGTATCGGGATATACAACGAAATCAGGTTTTCTTCTTGGTGCAAATGATTGATCGCATGAGAACAGATCAAGCGTCTTATCATCATCAAATACCTTGTCTTCACTTAGAATTTTTAGCAGTTGACTCTTATCTAACATTATCTAATAACCTCCTTTTTATTCACTACCCGGTATATTTTACTTTTTTTTCTCAACAGGTGGCATACCATGAAGCTGTCTCATCTTATTAATGCCGGCAAGAATTTCATCAGGAAAGCGCTCATATTCTTCTTTGGTAAATATCTGGCGACCCGGTGCACAAAGCCCCTGAGGATCAAATACCCCTCTTATTTTACGAAATAAGAGGTAGGCATTGGGCCCCATCTCTGGAAAGAATGAGGTAATCGGCTCAAATGATATTCCAATACCTGTAGGTGCCAGACCTATCTTATCAGCAAAAAGGTTTATCATCGCAGACATCACCATCCCATTACCCCTCTCAATCGCCGAGGGATCCATGGGATCAGGGTAGATATCCACCTCTGCAAGCCAGAATCTTCCACCCTTATTAATTGAGTAGAGAAAAGGGGTGTCATCAATTCCGCCCCGGTCAGTAATATAGGTCTCGCCACCAAAGGTATCAAGGGCCTTCCCCCATATCTTCTGAGTTTTATAGGCTATATCTTCCAGTCCTCCCCCTGGCACAACTGAGCCCGCATAGTTAAAACGATTCATGCGAAACCCTGTCGCATGGCGAATACAATCAATATTCCAGGGTGCCAGTGCCTCAAGCACTTCCGGTTTATAATCTTTCGAAAGGAAGGTTCCCCCCACCTCTTTAATGATCTCCCTCATTACCATCTCTTCGTACTCTATCTGGGTTTCAGATACCATCCCCTGTATAATCAAATAACAGTTGTAAGGAGGAAAAAACTTATTTTTCACCCTTTCAAGGGTGATTTTCTGAGTGGGTGAACAGTAATAGGCATTGTAAACTCCTGTGGCGTTTAGCCCGATACCAATTCCTGAATAAGCAATTTCTCTTAATGCCTTCAACTCAGTAGCCATATCAGGAAATTCTACCCATAAGAGCTTGTGACGAGAAGGGAATGGTGGGGTATCATAACTTGCATTATCATATGTCGGTATGCTTGGACGTCCTGCTTCCGGCTCTGGCATATCCTTATCCCCCGGCCAGGGATGTAGCTTAACTGTTATCTCTGTTATGACACCTGAAGTGCCAGCACACCCCCTTATTAGGGAAAGGAGATCTGGCCCAGGGCCAAATTCCCAGAAATCCTCTACTCCTGCGGTAGTCTTTGAACCAGTCTCCAGTATTTCACCTGTTGGTGTTACTACTTTTATGCTGATTATGTTACGTGAGAGTGTTCCATATTTATGGTCTGTCTGCCATACGCCCACAAATGCGCTCTGAGAAGAGAGCTTACAGAGGGTGGTAGCCAGTGGGGTTCCACCATTCCACAGCCCTTTTTTCATAGCCTCTGCCTGCAACTGTCCATAGTCAGCATAAGCCCCCAGGCGGGCAGACATATTATCTTCATCGATATCTACCCAGTTCATCCTGCTTACATGAATGCATATGGTGGGATCTGGCGTGGTTTGGGCAGCCAAAAGAAACTGACCATTGGTAAATGGATTTATTTTGATATTATAACGGCTTGCTAACCTGCATATGGCCTGTACCTCCTCTGTAGTCTCCGGAAGGACAACACAGGCAGGTATGTTGGAGGGATCTCTCGCATACTTTTTCAAATAGCCAGGGCAGTCTATGGAAAACTTACTGTAGGTCTCTACAACTGCCCTGTCCTCAGTTATATATTCCTTACCCACAATATCTTCTAATCCCCTATAAACCTCTCTGGGAAGTTTTGCCGGTAGTACCTTTTTCTTTTCTGTCATCTTTGACTCCTTTACTCCTTATTTATTCTGCCAAATTTTTACTATTTTTTCACATCTTCAAATATTTATTTTATTAATTTAAGCTTTTATACTATAGAAAATATTCTACAGATGTCAAATATTTAATACCATAACTACATTCCATCGGTATGATTTACTAAATACTTTTTAATTACCATTTGACTGA
>JAZFSJ010000308.1:0-4074 GCA_036446115.1 Thermodesulfobacteriota bacterium
CTTCAGAAATAATGGGATTTAAATCAGATATCAACTTGATTATTACCTCACAAATTTTGGCTTTAGCAAAACGATCAGGCTGGGGACTAGTAACAGAGCCCCTAACATATTAAAAAGCAACAGAAGGGCAAAGAACGTCCCCATCTCCGCTTGAAATCGCAGACTAGAAAACAACCAGCACGCAAGACCCAGGGTGAGGGTGGTGGCAATAATCACAATGGCTTTTCCATTGCTGTTCATAGTTCTCATAAGAGCGGTGTTCAGATCCTCAACGTTTTTCTTTTCCTCCAGCAACCGGCTGATGAAGTAAATCCCATAATCGACACCAAATCCAATGGCTACCGAAGAGACAGGATAGGTGCTTACGGTGAGCCCCACCTCGGTGAGGGCCATGAGGGCAAAGCCCACGAGGTTGCTGATGGCCAGGGGAATGGTCAGGATGAGGCCGGCAGTGATACTTCGAAAATTAATGGAACAGAAAATAAATAGTCCCAGAAGGGCAAAGGTAAGGTTCCAGACCTGCGCTGAGGCAACCACCTCATTTACCGCTGCCTGCAATCCAATGACACCGGTGGCCAGCCTGAACTTCACCCCTTCAAGTCCATTTAAACGGGGGTTGTTCTTTATGTGCTGATCTATGCCGCTCAGCAGTCTCTTAATTAGTCTTCCCCTCTTCGAAGCGCAATAGACCACGACATAAGTATTCCTCAAATCAGAGGTGATGAATCCATCCCAGGTACCTGGTGGTTGACCATCAAGCAGTGCATGAAGACGATAAGTTGTTTCAACATCATCCTTGATGAAAAATGCCCAATGGGGATCCCCTTCCCCCCCTATAAGATTACCATAAGGCATCGTATCCGTTATTGATCGTGCGAAGATAACACCAGGTACATGCCTACTGATATACCTCCTCAGTCGAAAAACCTCTCTAATAACATCTGCATTAACGATAGCCTCTGTTTTTTCTCCTTCTACAATGATATAGAGCGGGTTTAACATGGGCATTGATCTCACTATTCTTAGGGCGTCCTGATTATAGCGGTGCCAGGGCCATAATATGGGAGAACCCGGTATCACACTCCCTACGGTGATCTGCTCAGCGTAATAAGCACCAAAAATAGTGAGCACCATGCTGGTAACAATTATATACCACTTCCCCCTCCCTACAATCCAACCACCTAAGAAACTGAGAATCCTGTCAAGAGGTCCGTGCTTCCATCTCTTTTCTCCATCCATTTCAAAGGTAACCTTTAGTTTCCTGGATGGAGGGAAAAATGAGAGTAGCACAGGAGTAAATATCAGGGCGATGAAGAGCGTGGGGAGGGTCCAGAGGATGCAGGTAATGGCTGTCTTTTGCAGAAGCGGAATGGCAGCAATAGCTACCAGGGCGATGCCAAACGTGTCGGTTGCAATTCCCGTAACACCGGCCGCAAACATGGCTTTTACAACATTTTGCGAAGCAGTTTTCCCATCCCCTGTTCTTAAATACTCCTCGGTATAGCGTATGAATTTCTGCATGGCATGTCTGGAAGTCATCAGGGCCAGCAAGAAGGGAAAGACCAGAATCAGTGGATCAAGGTTATATCCCAGCAGGGACATGATCCCCAGCCCCCAGATCCCACTCACGAGACCAGATACGAAGGGTATCACCACCCCCTGTAAAGACCTGAAGTAGAGGAAGAGAACCAAAAGAATAACCAGAACGGTTGTAATAAGTGTCTGCACCACGTCTTTGCTGTGGTACCAGACATAGCCGTAGTGCATAGGGGTTCCTGCTATGGAGAGGATGGTGTTCTCATCTTCTACTTCCCTTCGCAACTCCTGGAACTTGTTAAAGACAACCGAGTATTCAATTTCGTCATCGAAAAAGTCAGCTGTGATGAGGGCCTTTTTGGTGTCATAGGAAACGAGCGGGCCATACACCATATCGTTACCATAAATCCTCCACTTAAGAACTTCTACCTCTTCTTGAGTCTTAGGAACCTCGGGATACATAACTGTCATGATAGAGAGAATTCCCGCCTCCCGTTTGATTTCTTTCGCGCTCCTTGAGGCAAGGGATCGTATCTTATAGATATCGATTGCAGGTATTTCCTCCAGCTTTTCAGTTATATATTTGATCTTCTGTAAAGTTTTTATATTAAAGATATCTCCCTCTTTGACCTGCAATGCGACAAGTACCTGGTTTGCCCCACCGAAGAGCTTTTTAAATTGATTGTGTAGTTTTACATAGGGATGGTTCTGCGGGAGCAAATCTTCAAAGGAGGTATAGATTTTAAGATGGAGCAGCTGATAGGCGAAAAAGAGGGTTGCAAGGATGGTTATGATCAGAATTACTAATCTTGATTTTATTACCAACGTAGCAAATTTTTCCATGTTTCGACCTTTCCCTGTTTGAAACAGATTTCATTAAAAGTATGGAATACTTCCCTGATAATATAGTTAAAGCAGAAATTCTTTATGATTTCAACCACAAAAACTCCAGCTCACTGACCGCCTGCCCGAGCTGACGCTCGTGTCGGCCAGGGAGCTCAGGTAAGGTGGCCAAGCCAGAGTCCGAGGAAGTTATGTTTTTTCTGTGACGTTTGTTATTTCTTCTGTATGTGTTTGAGCGCCTCCTCAGCATGGAAGGAGCTTCTCACAAAAGGTGCAGAGGCAACATAGGCAAACCCCATTTTCTCCCCTTCTTCCTTGTACTGGTCAAAGATGTCAGGGTGGATGTACTCGTGCACTTCAACATTGCTGGGCGTTGGCCTTAAGTATTGACCGATAGTCAAGAAATCACATTTGACCTTTCTTAGATCCTGCATGGTTTGCAGTACCTCTTCTCTGGTTTCTCCAAGGCCGATCATGATGCCGGATTTGGTATAAATATCCGGGTCAATTTCTTTGCTCCATTCCAGTATTTTCAAAGAAGTTTTATAACTGGAATATTGCCGTGCAGTCTTGTAGAGACCGGGAACGGTTTCAAGGTTATGTGCAAGGATAGTAGGCTTTGCGTCAATTACTATTTTAAGATTTTCCTTTGATCCTCTCAGATCGGGGATGAGGACATCAGTGGAGGCGTCCGGGAGGAGACGATTTATCTGATGAATGGTTTCAGCAAACTGCTTCGCGCCTCCGTCAGGCAAATCATCGCGAGTAACCGAAGTGATCACCACATGCTTCAGGTTAAGCTTCTTTGCTGCCTGGGCTACGTGTAATGGTTCTTCATGGTCCACCGGAAGAGGGGTGCTGTGTTTTACGGAGCAAAATCCACAGTTCCTGGTACAGATATTACCCAGTATCATGAAGGTGGCGGTTCCCTTTGAGAAGCAGGTGCCCACATTAGGACAAATAGCACTTTCGCAGACAGTGTGAAGGTGCAGGTCGTCAAGCATGCTTTTCATATCACTTAAGCACTTCTCACTGGGTCCCCTTACCCTTAACCATGGTGGTTTTTTAGTTGCTGCCATTCAAATTCCTCAAGTAGTAAGACTGATGGCGTCGCAAAAAGTCCGATCTACTGCGTTGCAGCAATTATTGCATTTTTTTTATGGCCTCAGTGATGGCCATTTCACTTGATATAATATCGCTTGTTAAAAATCCACTCTTTACCTTTTCCTGCATTTCATCGATAAACAGACGATAACCAACCGCTCTTATTCTTTTTAGATTTTCTATGTTCCAGTTATCGTACCTTTTTGTAATCATTCCCAGGAAAAATGGTGCCTCCATTGACTCTCCTTCACTATCCTGTTCTCCTGGCTGGCAGGGCATTTTTTCACATTCAGCGCAGGTGAGATAACCAAATTTTTTTACACACACTTTCATTGGACATTCCGGGTTTCCCCCTCCTTTAAGACAACCGGGGCATTTATCTGCCTGGCTCATTTGTTCCAGTATATTCAAAAAGTCTTCCATTCTTTCCTGTTCGATGCCCATACTGAAAGTGGAAACGTCCGCAATGTTGAAGCCTTTAATGATTCTGTATAGCTCCTTTGCATGGTATTTGCTTTTTTCCAGAAAGGCGTCACATGCTCCACAATAAATTCCACAGGGAGCTATCAGGCAGATTTCCTCTTCATTTAG
>JAZFSJ010000309.1:0-10020 GCA_036446115.1 Thermodesulfobacteriota bacterium
AGCCATAGCGACAAAGGGTTTGGGAGTAATCTCCCCGACAACTTCTATTACCATATCCTCGGTTACTTCTCCACCTCCAGCCTTTTTTTCCAGCCCTTCCATCATCTTTTTCTCTGTCATTGCCCTGAAAGGTTTAGGTGAACCTTCTATCAACTTTTCAACCATTGTCTTGCTATTGCCCTGCCAGTTAAGTTCCGCCATACTATTCCTCCTTTGGATAAAAGGTTTATAGGGTGTTAGATATGAAGCCCACAGCTTTCGCTTTATAGGTTAAAGATGAGGCCTCCAAAATTCAAATTACCTTATAAAAATATATAAATAATGTCAAGGATATTCTTTATTGGGGGAAAGGCAAGGAAATGATATAATTAAAGGTGTGCTTAAACGATTTTTTCTTGACAATATGCCACTCTGTTAATACTATTCAGTTCACATGTATATTGCGGGTGAATTATAATCCCGCAGCCTGCGGTAGAAGGTAACATTGTGGCTCTTAAATGAGGGTTCGGCTGATGATAGAGGTCAACAACTTAACTAAATACTATGGGGAAATCAGGGGAATAGAAGATGTTTCCTTTTCCATAGAAAAAGGGGAGATAACAGGTTTTTTAGGGCCTAATGGATCGGGTAAAACTACTACTATGCGTATCCTGACCTGCTTCTTTCCTCCTACCAGGGGTGTGGCTAAGGTGGCAGGCTATAATGTTATTGAAAACCCCATGGAGGTGCGCAAAAGGATGGGATATATGCCGGAGACCGTTCCCCTCTACCCTGATATGAAGGTGAGAGACTACCTCAATTTCGTAGCTGATGCGAAGGGTGTAGGAAAGGGGCAGAAGAAAAAGAAAATTGGTAAGATCATGGAGCAATGCGGAATCCTGGATGTTTCTCATCGTCTGGTAGGAAATTTATCCAAGGGGTACAGGCAGCGCGTAGGACTGGCCCAGGCGCTGATAAATGATCCCGAGGTGCTCATTCTCGATGAGCCCACCATTGGACTTGATCCTAAACAGGTGGTTGAGATAAGAAATTTCATAAAGAGCCTTGCTGGTGAGCGAACCATTATCTTGAGTAGCCACGTGCTTCCTGAGGTGAGCATGACCTGTGACCGGGTGATCATCATCCATGAGGGAAGGATCGTAGCGGTTGATACACCTGAAAACCTGATGGGCATGTTACAGAAGACTTCTAAAACCCTGGTTCAAATTGAAGGAGTTCAACAGGAGATTACGGATAGGTTGAAGGCCATTCCGGGAGTTATCAGGTTAGTCGAAAAGGGAGAGCCAACCACTGGTGTATACTCCTACGAGGTGGAATCGGAAAAAGAGAAAGACATAAGTGGTGAACTTTCTTACCTGGTGTACAACAATAAATGGAAACTTGTGGAGATGAGTGCGGTGAAGATGAGTTTAGAAAATATATTTATAGAGCTTACTAAAGAGGAGAGGATGTAAAAGATGAACTTCTATCCTATTTTTAAAAAGGAATTACGCTCTTACTTTACTTCTCTCATTGCCTACATTGTTTTAACTGTCTTCTTGGTTACTTCAGGATATTATTTTTATACCAATCTGGCTCTTTTTATAACCTGGGGAGGTGCCAGTGTTCAGGAAGGGTTATGGCAGTATCTCTTTCATGACATAAGATACATGCTGGCTTTTACTATTCCTCTTCTTACCATGAGGCTCTTTGCGGAAGAGAAAAAACTGGGAACCATTGAACTTTTATTCACCTATCCTTTTAGGGATTTGGACATTCTGCTGGGGAAATTATTGGCGTGTCTGGCGATATTTTCTCTCATGCTGGGGCTTACCATTCTCTATCCAATTCTTTTAGCTATCGTATACCAGGTAGAGGTGGGACCCCTTATTGCCAGTTACCTGGGTATGTTTCTTCTTGGCTTTGCTTTCATCTCTTGCGGAATCATGGTGAGTTCCCTTACCGAGAATCAAATTGTTGCCGCGCTGGTTACTGCGGGGATTATAATTGTTTTTTGGTTTATCGATTGGAATGAAGCGGCCGCAACCCCTGCGATAGCCAATGTGCTACATCATTTATCTTTCTTTGAACATTTCTATAATTTTGCCAGAGGGGTCATTGATACTAAAGACGTGATTTACTTTATACTTTTCATATTTTTCTTTTTGTTTTTAACGCTCAGATCTCTAGAATCCAGAAGGTGGAGAGGGTTACGGTGAGAGTATTTATTAATGTTTTTGGCTTACTATCGGTGGTAGTTATCTTAGTTAGTCTGGTTTTATACCTTACGGTGAAGAGCCTTTTAGCCTTTGCTGCCGTTGGTTTGCTTGGGGGGATGGTATGTCTTCTCATCTATATCGCGGTAAGCTTTGAACGGTTGAGTGCTTTCTTCACTCGACAGTCGACTAAGTATGGGTTGAACCTGCTGGCGACAGCAGTGGTGCTACTCCTGATTATTGGTTTAGTGGAGGTTATTGCCTCAAGACACAATAAGAGATTCGACCTCACTGCTGAGAAAACGCTTACGCTTTCCCCACTGACCAAAAAGGTGTTAAAATCCTTGGATCAAGAGATTAAAATTACCGTTTTCTATCAGAGAGATAAAATCTTCGAGTTTAGGGATTTGCTTAAGAGGTACAAGGATGAGACGGATAAAATCAGTAGTCAATTCTTCAACTTAGACCAGAATCCTGGAATGGCAAAAGAGTATAGAATTGGGAGCTATGGAGGTACCGTGGTGGAATCTCAGGAAAGGAGGAGATCCTACAACTATTGCACGGAAGAGAATGTCACCAACGGTATTATCAGTGTAACCCGGGAAGAAGCGAAGGTTATCTACTTTCTTGAAGGGCATGGAGAGCGTGATGTGACCTATTTGGATAAGAGGGAAGGATACAGCCACGCGAGCTCTGCTTTAGAGGCGGAAGGTTATGTGGTCAAAAGTCTGCTTCTTTTAAGGGAAGAAAAAATTCCGGATGATGTCTCTGTGCTGGTTGTGAGCGGTCCTAAAGAGGAGCTTCTACCCACCGAACTTCAGGCTATCTCTGATTATGTGCTAAGGGGTGGAAATGTTTTGTTTATGATCGATCCCTACACCGTTCCCAAACTGGTAGAGTATTTGAAAGGGTATAATATCCTGGTAGGCAAAGATATGGTAGTTGATAAGGAGAACAAGTTGTTTGCCAGCGATATCTTTTCTACCGTAGTGCTACCCACCAGGGGTAATCCCATCACCCAAAATTATGGTGTTGCTTCGGTATTTCCGCTTGTCTGTTCTGTGGAGCCACTGGTTCCCACGAAGTCTGATAGGGTGCTTACCAAGTCTTTGGCCACAACAAGCCCTGGAAGCTGGGCGGAGACTAACAGAGAGAGTATTAAAAAAGGAGAGGTTTACTTTCAGGAGTGGGAAGATAAAAATGGACCCGTTTCTGTAGTGATGCTCGCTGAGGTAAGTGGCAAAGCTGGGGGAAAGGACAAAAAAGGAGAGTCCGAAGATAAAACACACAAGGAAGAGAAGATAAATGAAGTTACAGAAGGACGGGTTGTAGTATGCGGGGACTCTGATTTTGCCAGTAATCTCTATCTGCCCGTTTTGGGCAATAAGGATTTTTTCCTTAATATGATAAGTTGGCTGGCAGAGCAAGAGGAACTCATTTCCATAAGACATAAAAAGGAAGAATCTTACCCCTTTTCACCACTGTTTTTAACTGAAAACCAGAAAAAAGCAGTATTTTGGTTTTCAGTGGTCATTCAACCCCTCATAATCTTAAGTATCGGGATACTTATTTACACCCGTAGAAAAATAAGAGGATAACCAGAACCAATTCTTTTAGTTACGTAATAGTATTGAGGTTCACTACTAATGAATCTAGGGAGGGATTAGTCATGATTATTGATGTGCACAACCACATTGTAGTAAAAAGTAGTCCCTATTTTCTCCCGCAGGAGGACTACCTCAAGGAAATGGATGATGCGGGAGTTGACAAGATGGTTATTCTGGGAAAAGACTACGGGAAACTGGGTGATCGTCTGCAGTCAAATCTTCCAGACGAAGAGACTGCTGATTTTGTCAAGGCTTGTCCTGATCGTTTCATTGGCTTCACCGCAGTTCATCCGGACAGGGCAGAAAAAGAGAATGTGGAGAGGGTTGAACGGGCAGTTAATGATCTGGGGTTAAAAGGCATTAAGCTCAATCCCCATTCGTGTTTTTATCCTAATGATGAGAGACTCTATCCTGTGTATGAAAAGGCGACGGAACTTGGAATTCCTGTAATGTTTCATTCGGGAGTGAAATCACCGACTGAAGGGACACGGGTTAAGTACTGCCAGCCAATTTACCTTGATGATGTAGTGGTGGATTTTCCCGATATGATTATTATTATTGCCCATGCGGGTTACCCCTGGGTGGAAGAAGTCATACAGGTTGGGATCTATGCGGCAAATGTATATGTGGATATTTCAACCTTAAATCAGATAGAGGGGGCATTGGGGTATGAAATAGTGCTTCCCACGTTTCGTAAGCTCACTTCTGCACTTGGTGTCCAACGAGTTCTCTTTGGTTCGGACTTTACCTACAATATGCAAGAGATGATTCAGATAGTTAAAAGTGCGGATTTCCTCTCTGAAAGTGATAAAGAAAAAGTACTAGGGGGAAACGCAAAGAAGGTTTTAAAAATATAGTTTATAGAGATTTAAGAGAAAGTGCGTTATCTACTATAGGGACTAAAAGCAAACCAATCCGTTTATACCCTTCAACCGATAAATGAACACCGTCACCTGAATTGTACCTGTTTTCAAGAAATGCCTGCTCATCTTTTAATGCACCAAACCAATCAGCGAAAAACACGTTTTGGAATTTAGCAGTATATGCTTCGATACCGCTATTAACGGTTATGACCTTTGGAACATAGTCTTGTAGGCTTATAGGCGGAATGCTTGGTGCAATAAGAGCAATTTTGCGTTTCCTGCATGCCTCATAGCCTTCCTCCAGATTTTTAAGGATCTGTTTTTCGCTTGTCATGCCAAGGTCGTTAGTGCCTCCAGCCAGTATTGCCAGATTATATTGTGTGGTATCCAGAGCCTGGGTAAGCCTAAAGATAATCCCCCGTGAGGTATCCCCACAGACTCCCTCATTGATGAAATCATAATTAATATCCGGGCGTGTTTTTAACAGTCCTTTTTTAAGCCAGAATTGGTATGATGATTCAGGATTTCCACGCATCATGGGATCAAAAGCGGGGAATCCGGCGGTATGCGAATCCCCGATGCAAAGTATTTTAAATGTATCCATATCTAGCCTTTCATAAAAAATAATGAATAGTCTGAGGGTATTAAAATATGGTCTTTGAGTCAATAGGTAAATCAACTGTCAACCGTAAATTTAGGTCATAGTTTTCCTGCTATTGCGAAATCCCTTGACAGGTAGTGGTGGTAAAATAATATAGTGATGACCGTATGAGGTGTCAGGTAAATATATCAGAGAGGAGGTATTTATGATTATTGATATTCACACACACCTTTTTGGAAAGGGGTGGGTTCCCAAGGATTTTTTTCAGGGTGTTGCCAGATTAGTCGCTCACGGATTTGCCAAGCAGGGTATTCAGGAATCTGTTGATGAGGTGGCTGATTCCCTTGTGGAGAGAATTAATGACTCTGAGGCGGAGATGCTCCTTGCCCAGATGGATGAGGCTGGAATTGATAAGAGTGTCATGTTCCCGTTCGATGTTGGCTTGGCATTGGGAGAACCTGAGGTATCCATTGAAGAGGTAAACCGGAAATTTGCCGATCTGGTTAAAAAACATCCGGATCGGCTTATTGCCTTTGCGGGAGTTGATGCCAGACGCAAAAATGCACTCGATCTTTTTCGCCAGTGTGTAGAAGAATGGGGGATGAAGGGCCTTAAGCTTCACCCCTGTGCCGGTTTTTACCCAAACCAGAAGGAAGTATATACTTTACTTGAAAAGGCCTGCGAATTAAAGGTCCCTGTCATCTTCCATTCGGGCTCTATGATGGTGCCCTTAAAAGCTAAGTATTCGCAGCCCATTTATTTTGATGATCTGGGTGCGGACTTTCCGGACCTTCCCATCATTGCTGCCCACAGCGGTGGTCTTTTTGGATACCCTCAAATGATTTCCGTTATGAGTATCAAGTTAAACATTATGTCTGACATTTCGGCCTGGCAGGTGACGGCAGATAAGAACTTCCCCTTCTTTTGTAAGGCACTCCGTGAATTGATGGATTTCGTTGAGCCGGAGAGGATCTTTTTCGGTACAGATAGCCCCTCTTTCTGGTCGATCATGTCTAATAAGGATTGGGTACAGCTTTTAAAAGATCTTCCTCAAGGAGCACCAGACGGGATTACCTTTACTGAGGAAGAAATTAGCCTGCTTCTGGGGGGCAATGCCAAGAAGCTTCTCAATCTTTAGAGAGAGAAGAAAATTCGAGTAAAGGAGTTTATTGTTTGCTTTGAAAACCCCGTGCTTTGCACGGGGTCGCAAAAGGAAACATTAGCACTTTCGTGCTTCCTTTGTTTAACGGCCTTTGGCCGCAAAAACAAAGCCACCCGTTTCACGGGTGGTAGTTTACTTGCTATAAAGCTCGTCGGCTACGTCTTTTAACTCCAGTTTCTCAAGCTTGGCCCTGGTTGGCCATCCTGTTTTTTTATCAAAGCCGGATTCTTCATAGTACTCGTCCAGCATGGCATCAAAATTCATAATCCGCTGTCCATCATATTTTCCTCCCTTGATCGGCTCCTTGAGGATTCGCTTGGGAAGTGTATCATCTTTTCGATCAAATCCTTCTCTGGCATTAAACGCCCGTTGCACACACACGCTCCTTTCGCCCACCTTAAGATATTCCTTAAGATCGATTTTCCTTCCCGTAATTGCAGTATAGGCATCTAATGTCTGCTGCACCGAAGGGATATTAAAAAGGGCCGGATAGAGGCAGACCCCCACGCAGTTTGATACCACAGTAAACTCTTTGTATGGCTTGTACCATTTGGCAATCCCCTCTTCCTTACTTGGATCCGGCTTCTCCTTCAACCCGGTAATCTCATGAAAGAGAACACCCATATCTATGGGAAAACCCCAGGGGCGTACCACCGAAGCCCCCCGCTCAGCTGTTGCGGCGGTCAATGCCGATGCCTTATTTTGTCGCCACTCATCACCATCAAGTTCCATTCCCTTTACGTGCATGGCATATTCTTCGGTGCCGTGTCCCACCTTCTCCGCAGCTCGCTTTACACCTTCTGCGAGGATATTGCCAAAACCCTTCCGCTCAACCAACATCTCCAGCATTTCAACTGAACCCGCTCCATCTCCCCAGGTGAGTTTTAATCCTCCTGTTTCTTCAGTGGAAAGCAGTCCACGTTCCTGGCACTCCATCATCCATGCCGCCAGCTCTGAGGCTGAATTGACACATAAGCCATTCTTGTTGCAGAGCTCATTAATCTTACAAATCGCATCTACATCCTTAATCCCGCACTTCCACCCCCAGTTCCAGTAGGCCTCTGCCATAGGTCCACCCGTTTCGGTCCCCTTATAATCTCCTTTCTTCACCCGGCTGATCACACCGCACCCGATAGGGCAGGCATAACAAGACCTATGTTCCTGTTCCAGTGATTGAACAATATTTTCAATATAAAGCTTATGCCCATCCTTCCAGCCACCCTCCTGAAAGTGTTTGTAGCCGAAATCCTGCAGCTCTGCCACAGTCTGGTTAAATGCCGCAGAACTGCCTTGCCGCAATGCCTGAATCGGCTCACTTGTCTTCATCGATTCCATGATGGTATGACTGATATCTCGCAGACGCCAGTTATCTTTTACCGGTGCCATACCAGACCCCCTGATGGTAATGGCTTTGAGATTTTTCGAACCCATGACAGCCCCGCTTCCACCCTTGCCGGCAAAACGGATATTATTGGCCACACTGGACAGGCGTACCATCCGCTCGCCTGCCGGACCAATCCCCAGCACATCAAAGGTGCGACCTCCGATTTCCTTCTTAAGTGCCTCTTCCATTTCGGGAATTGTGGTGCCCCATAGGTGCTCTGCATCCCGCAACTCAAGGGTGTCATCATCAATGAAGAGATACACAGGATTTTTAGCCATACCGGTGACTGCAATCAGCTCATAACCAGCAAATTTCAGTCGTGCAGTCCAATTCCCGCCGATATTTGACATGGAAATGGTTCCCGTCTCGGGTGATTTGAACACTACGGTTCCCCGTGCCCCAGCGGGAAAGATGGTTCCATTTAGGGGACCGGTTGCAAATATTATTGCATTATCGTGAGCCAACGCATCAGTGCGCGGCTTCACCATTTCCCACAGCAGGCGGGTACCTATGCCCTCCCCGCCAATGTAATCCCGGGTGAGATCTTCTCGCATCGGCAGTATGTCGATTTTCTCCTTGGTTAAATCCACCATGATCATCTTTTGATTTTTCATTGTTTTCCACCTTGTAAGGCATTCCCTTGTTATGAAAATTCGGAGTATTCCTTTTGTATTTTTTTGCTGCGAGTTTCAGAATAAAAAATCTGAATCCTATCCTCCACGTTCTTATTCAAAGGTAATTCGACTACCATGTGAATAGATGGTAAAACTTCCCCCACGGGCAAATCCTATAACAGTCACACCCATCTCACGGGCCATGAGAACGGTCTGGTGGGTCGGGCTTCCTCTCGATAATACAATGGGAATGCCGCTACGTTTTACTTTATGAAGAATATCTGAAGATATTCTCCCTGTGCATATTAACATGGTCCTGGAAAAATTAACTGCATTCATCAATGAGTGACCTATGATTTTGTCAACAGCATTATGCCGACCTATATCGTCCATATGAAATTGTGGTATTTCACCTTCCAGACTGAGGGCAGCGGTGTGAACTCCACGCGTCTCTTTATATAACTGTGAACACCTCAGAAACCATTTGATGCACTTTGATAAAAACTCTCTACTAATAGAGAAATCAGATTTCAGTGGATGCCGGGATGAGAGCATTATTATATCGGAATATATGACCCCTTTACCACATCCGCTGGTATATACTCTCTTTCCAAGCAGTGCTAAATCTATTGTAGTAGTGGTTTCAATATCAAGTCGCCATCTTGTGGTATCACAATAAAACCCCTTTATCTCGTTAGTGCTATTAATCATACCCGAGGTATAAAGATACCCTATGGAAAATTCCTTTAGACAGGTAGGGGTACACATCATTGTCGCAATTTCATTACCATTTGCTACAATAGTACATGGCACCTCTGTCGCGACAGGTTGCGTTACCTCTTCTTTTTTGCCATCTTTTACTTTGACGACATCAAGATTCATAGAACCGCTTAAATCGTCTGTAACCATAAGAACCCCTGTGGAAAAAATTGCCCCCTAACCATGAACTATGACATGCACTGCAGTATCCCACTGGATCATATTGCTAAGGGTTATTCGTGCAACCTTTAAAACATCTTTTCTTTCTTAATTACCACCACTTTTAGTCCTAGCTAAGCGGCTGTTTTAGCCCCCACAAGCCACCGATCCAGCACTAACTATGGCAACGTTATAAACCAATTTTTCCTCATCTAGGAGTCTGTCGGAAAAAGTCCATCTGCTGCGTTACACTCATCCCTGCCCTGTTAAATTGTGTTCGATCTAGTTCCACCTCTTAGTATGAGGTAGGAATACTCAACTAGAAGGATGAAATTCAATATATATTATTTAACAGGGTGAATCATTGCAGCGTACTCATAAGTACGCCTCATTCCTCAGGATTTCGTGCGCCTTGCATCTAAACATTTTTCAACAGCCTCCATACAAGTGGTATTCCGAGAGGCTCCTAGCGTTTTATATATTCAGAGATTTGCAATGATTGTTTGTATTGTGCTGATTAGTTTATCAATCTCGTTGTAGTTGTTAAAAATATGGGTTGAGGCTCTGAGTGCTCGTTTGTTTTGGGCATCTGAGTTCTTATCTCTAAAGTGCGTAGTTCTTATTACTATATTATAATCATCTTTTAATGTCCGACTAACCTCACTGATCTTTTCCT
>JAZFSJ010000310.1:0-4616 GCA_036446115.1 Thermodesulfobacteriota bacterium
TGGGGAGTAATCCCTTATCGATATCCTTAAAAAGGTTTCTTTTCATTATGGATAACCTCGACATATCACAGATATGTCTCCATATATTACTATATTATAACAATTAGATGAAAGGCATCTCTCATAAACTACTTTATGTAAATGCGGGAGTAGCTTATATGAATATATAATTGATTACAAACAGTATGTTTTTTTCTATGGATTGTCAATTTTATTGTTTCTTTTGATACACCCTTTCTTACTAAGCGAGTGCAAAAGAAACTAAATGCACTTTACGCCTCATTTATAAAAATCTCGCCAACTTAAAATCACTCGATAGTTTCATAGGATTAAGAAAGTAGAAGTCTTTATGGTTAATATACTTGACAAAACAAGAAAAATATAACAATTTAGGATTGTTATATTTTATTATCCGAAAGGATTGTCATGTCTCACTGCCGTAGAAAGTGTTTATTTTTGATAATAACCGTTATTTCTCTCTCTTTTTTAATCGGATGTTTTTTAAAAGGTGAAAAGAAACCACCATATTTTAATCCTCCAGCAAAGATCATAGATGATTATACAGGATTAATGGAGGGGGAAGAAGTAAACTGGGTGTGGTTAAGATTGGGGGTTAGGCTACGCAGTTACCCAAATATCACATTAAAGCCCTTTGAAAATTTAGCTTCCATAGACGATCAAGGCATTACTAATAGAATATATCATGGTTTACTAGCCTGGTTTAAAGAAAATGATATAATACTTTTAGATAATGGAGAGCTTGTATGCATAGGAGCTCTTATAGACTTAAATCCCAATAGACCTTTTTATTATGAATATAATCCATTTTATGAAAAGAAAGATGACCTTTTCATAGAGTTGGAATTAGTAATGAGGGAAAAAAACACTCAGGAGACAATTTGCAAAATTAGACATGGTGTAACAGGGGCTGATATTAATATAATTACGGATCAAATACTTGCTGACTTGATCAGATATTTCGAAGCACATAAGTAGTAGCTATAGACCTATTGATATTAAAATTATAGAACTTCGTGATTTCGCTTTTATGATTTGCAAATTCATCTATCATTTTCTCCATGTCCTCATATATGTCGTTGCAAAACTGCTTTTTCGATATAGAGCTATCGGCGCAGAACACATTCCAAAGAAAGGAAGTGCTATACTGGCCTCCAATCACGCAAGCTATTTTGATCCAGCTTTTGCAGGGCTGGGAGTTTGGAGGAAGATTAACTATCTGGCAAAGAAAGAGTTGTTTTCAAATCCAATAGTAGTCTACATATTAAAAAAGATTATGTGTGCGATTCCTGTTGATCGCGAACAGATGGATAGAAGTACCCTAAGAAGTATCTATCATTTACTGAGGAATAATGAGATTATTTTGATGTTTCCTGAGGGAACACGAACCTACGATGGGAAACTTATGCAGCCAAAATTGGGAATAGGGATGGTGGCGTATAATGTTAAGGTGCCGGTAATTCCCGTTTATATACATGGATCTTACGACATATGGTCTCGTAATTCAAAAAATGTACGTCCGAAGCCCTGCTCGGTATATTATGGTCCTCCAGTAGATTTGGAGCCTTACTACAGGCAAAAGAAGTCAAAGGAACTATACAGAAAAATAAGTGAAAAGATAATGGAGGGCATTGAAAAGATAGAGCAAAAGGCACAAGAAAAGCCGGACGCAATGAGGCAGGAGTCTGTTGGGAAGACAATTAATTAGGAAAGATATACTTTAATAATCAAAATGTCGTGTTCAATAAAAATATGTGGTGTTACTACGGTTGAAGATGCCTTAATGGTATCTGAATCCGGAGCAGATTATCTGGGTGTTTTAGTTAATGTGTCTCGTTCTCCACGCTCCCTCACGCGAGAAAAGGCAAAGACGATATTTAATATTGCAAGAATTCCTGTGGTACTTTTGACATTTGACCTACCATCGGAGGAGGTGATAGAACTGGGACGAGAGTTGAAACCCTTTGCTATCCAGCTTGCGGGAAATGAAACAGAAAAAGATGTGCGGGAAATTGTTAAAATAATTGATTGTGAGATTTGGAAAACACTCCATATACCGGTAGTAGAGGGAGATACGTTTAAGGTTGATGAGGTAGTAGAGGAGATTAATAATTTTGTTGAGGCAGGTACAGGCCGAATAGTTCTTGATAGTGCTGTTATTAAAGGGGGAAAGCTGCTAAAAGGTGGTACCGGTCAAACTTTTGATTGGTCCTTAGCAGAAAAAATAAATACACAGACAAAAAATTTTATCTTCTTGGCAGGCGGTATTACACCAGATAATGTTAAAGAAGCTATTTTGCAGGTCAAACCTGGTGGTGTTGATTTGAGCAGTGGAGTAGAGAACTCTCCTGGCAAGAAGGATCTGAATCTGGTGAAAAGGTTAATAAATACTGTGAGAGACATAGAGGCGCCAATTTAGTTATCGATGACTATGATCTGGAGTGAATATATAGAGAAGAAATTGAGTGAGCTGAACATCGGCCACTATGAAATTTACTTCTCAGAGGTCGTATCAACCACAATTGAGGTCAAGGATCAGCAAATAGATTGTTTTACCTCAGCCCAGAGAAAGGGATTATCATTAAGGGTATTACAGGATGCTCGTTTAGGATTTTCATACTGTACAGACTTAAGTGACACATCACTTGACCATGTTATTACTAATGCGGTGACGAGTGCGAAAAATACTTCGCCTGAGGAATATCATGGTTTCCCAGATGTATCATCTGAGCAGCTACCAGCTACCGAGGTATTCGATAATTCTATCTCGTTAATTCCAAAAGATGAAAAGATAAATAAAGTAAAAGGTCTTGAGAAGGCCGCACGCTCATATGACAAAAGAATTACTAAGGTAAGAAAAGCGGCTTACCAAGAAATAAAGGCTAAAGAATATTTGATCAATTCCAACGGTCTTAGCTTATCCCACCAGGGAACCTTTTTCTCTTACTATATTGAATTAGTTGCGGAGGAAAAAGGAGATTCCCAGATGGGATGGGATTTTGACTTTAGTCGTTTTTATAAAGATCTGGATGTGCCTAAGATAGGTAAATCAGCATCTTCGAAGGCTCTAAACTTATTGGGCGCAAAGTCTATCCCATCCTTTAGAGGGCCTGTTATTTTTGATAACAGTGTGAGTTGCCAGTTTTTGGGAGTATTAGCTCCCTCATTCCTGGCTGAATCAGTGCAAAAAAATAAATCGATGTTAAAAGGAAGAAAGAATGATAAAGTATTCTCTGACTGTATTGATGTAATAGATGATGGCATATATCCCGGAGGGGCAGCGACAAAGCCTTTTGATGGAGAAGGAGTTACCAGAAGAACTACCTCATTAATAAAAAATGGGGTTCTAGAAAACTTTCTCTATGATACCTACTGTGCAAGGAAGGATAAAACTTATTCTACAGGCAACAGTTCCAGAGGTTCTATAAAGACTCCTCCAAGAGTTGGGAAAACCAACCTCTATATAAAAAAGGGGAAAGAGAGCTTTGATGATCTCACTTCACAAATGGATAAGGGGTTATTGGTCAATGAAGTTATGGGGATCCATACTGCCGATCCTATTTCAGGAGATTTTTCTGTAGGGGTTAGTGGCTTTTTATTAGAAAAAGGTAAAAAACAGATTCCCGTTAAGGGGATTGCTATTTCAGGGAACATCATGACACTTTTTAGTCGTGTTATAGGCGTTGGCAGTGATCTCCGTTTCTTTGACTCAACAGGAGCCCCTAGTTTGTTAATTGAAGAAATGGATATAAGTGGAAACTGAAAAATTAACACACTAACATGTAACTATTTTGAGGTGAGTGAAGTGTTTACTACTGTCATTAAAAAAGTAATTGGCACTAAAAATGAGAGGGTTTTAAAAAAGCTGCAACCTTTGGTAGAAGAAATTAACGCTCTGGAACCGACGCTGGAAAAGCTCAACGACAATGAGCTTAAGGCAAAAACAGGGGAATTTAGAGAAAGGATCGAAAAGGGAGAATCCCTGGATGCAATTTTACCTGAAGCTTTTGCTGTTGTTCGCGAAGTTGCACACAGAACACTCAACATGCGACATTTTGACTGTCAGTTGGTGGGAGGAACTGTTCTGCATCAGGGTAAGATAGCCGAAATGGCAACAGGAGAAGGAAAAACCCTCGCCGCAACACTTCCTGCTTATCTTAATGCCTTGACCGGTAAAGGGGTTCATATTATCACGGTAAATGATTATTTAGCTAAGAGAGACAGGGCCTGGATGGGAGTGATCTATGAATTTTTAGGTTTAACTGTTGATGTCATCTATCACGACATTGATCTTATTGCCAAGAGGGAAGCCTACGAAGCCGATATCACCTACGGTACCAATACGGAATTTGGTTTCGATTATCTCAGGGATAACATGGCAAGGGCAAAAGAAGAACAGGTTCAACGACCTCACTACTATGCTATTGTTGACGAGGTAGACAGTATTCTCATTGATGAGGCAAGGACTCCCTTAATCATTTCTGGCCCGGTGGAGTATTCTACTCATCAATTTAAACAACTTAAATCTCCCGTGCAACGTCTTGTGCAAAGTCAAACCACATTTGTTAATAAGCTACTTGCTCAGGCTGAGCAACTGT
>JAZFSJ010000311.1:0-2715 GCA_036446115.1 Thermodesulfobacteriota bacterium
AAACAAGCGTTGCAGCAAGGATTTTCAAGCCGCAGTAGATGGCTACTGCAAATTCTGGGTTAAAACCACTACCACTAAATAGTATCTGATATCAGTGAATTGTAGAGCTTGCGAGACGTTTAATGCACCGTCCTCTCATTCCCATACTCTTATCCTATCTCTGCGGAATAATAATAGGTTACTATATTACCATACCACGGGTAATCCTCCTCTCATCAACATTTGTATCGCTGGCCTTTTTCATCATTACTATTGCTAAGAAGAAGAAACCTTTGTCTTTCATCCTTTCCATTACCATATTCAACCTGCTAGGCATTCTCTTCTTACGCAGCACCTTATCACCACAGCTTCCATCTAATCACATAATAAACTACGCAGAAGAAGAAAAGATAGTTCTGGAAGGGGTACTTTATAGACCCCCCGAGTTGTCTCTTAACAAAACCAGGCTCTATCTCCTGACAGAAAAGATTATTGAAGATGATAAAATAATACCTATATACGGAAAGTTACTATTATCTATTAAAGGTATACATGAAGTATTTAATTACGGAGACAGGGTTCGTTTCTCAGCCAGAATCCGCACGCCCAGAAATTTCAATAACCCGGGAAGATTCGACTACTGGACATATCTCACTCTCAAGGAAATTCTGGTTACTGCTTATCTAAATGATGGGAAAGAAATCGTCAAGACAGGTGATACTACCCTGAATTCCCTTTTAAAACAGGTGGAAAAATACCGATCACAAATAAGGGTATTCTTAACCACTCAACTCCCTTCCCCCGAGGCAGAAATTGCTAAAGCACTAATCTTAGGTGAAAAAGGTGAGATACCAAAGGAATTAAGGGAAAGTTTTTCCGCCGCTGGAGTGGCACATATCCTGGCCATATCCGGTTTGCACATCGGTATTATCGCATTGGTTTGTTTCTTTCTTATAAAAAATATCCTTAAATCTTCTACCCGGTTAATCCTCGCAATTGATATTTCCAAAGTGTCAGCTTTTATTACACTGATACCAGTAATCATCTATTGCTTCATAGCAGGACACGGTATAGCTACCACACGGGCAACTATCATGGTTATCACCTATCTCATAGCCATCATCATTGGTAGACAGGAAGATTTATGGAATACCGTTGCCCTGGCAGCCTTTCTCATCCTCATCTTCTCACCTTCCTCACTTTTTGATATCTCCTTTCAACTCTCATTTACTTCTGTGATAGCCATCCTTTATCTCACCCCCAGATTATCAGCTCCCCTGTTTCAACCACAGGACCCGCTGGAACCACCACCTGGCTGGTGGGAAAAAATAGTCCAAAGGATCTCTCTCTTCTTTATTGTGACCATTTCAGCAATGATAGGAACCGCTCCTCTGGTCACTTACTATTTTCACCGCATTTCTCCCTGGGGAATCCTGACCAATGTAATTATTATTCCTCTGATCGGTTTCCTGGTCGTCCCTTTAGGGCTCCTCGCAAGCTTCTCCTTATTTCTTTTTCAACCACTGGCCATCTTCATAGCATATATAATGCAACCTCTTATCACGCTATCCACTTCTATAGTTGAACTCTTCAATCACTTACCTTATGCCGATTACCGCACCACCACCCCTACCCTGCTTGAAATAGCCCTGTTCTACTTGGGGATAGTTTTCCTGATTAACATTAAAAAATCAAAGAAAGCACGATATGGACTCGCACTTGTCCTTATAGTTTTCTTTTCTAACCAGGGTTTCTGGTATTATCAAAACAAGTTAAGCCCACTTCTACGGATCACCTCCATAGATGTTGGTCAGGGGGAGTCGACCCTGGTTCAGTTTCCCAAAGGTGCAACCATGCTTATTGATGGAGGAGGTTTTTATGACAACAGCTTTGACATAGGTGAAAAGGTAGTCGCACCACTTATCTGGAAGAAAAAGATCAAACACATAGACTACCTGGTTCTTTCCCATCCACAATCTGACCATTTAAACGGACTGGTATCAATTGTTAAAAACTTTAAAATAAAAGAAGTCTGGACTAACGGAGAGAGAGCTAATACTGAGATTTTTAAGGAGTTTGAAAAAACCATTGCGGGAAAGGGAATTAAGCATCTTATCATAAACAGGGAGCATCCTGACCGCAACATTAATGGTGTTTTAATAGAATATCTCCATCCTCCAAAGCCTCCCTATACTATTAATTATCACTCAAGAGTCAATAACCATTCGCTGGTCATAAGACTCACCTACAAGGACATCAACATACTCTTTACTGGAGATATCTACCAGGAAGTTGAAAGGGAATTAATAAACACAACCACCAATCTAGCGAGCACCATTCTAAAAGTTCCCCATCACGGCAGTTCAACCTCAAGCTCACCAGCCTTTCTTAAACAGGTACAACCTGAATTTGCCATAATGAATCTGGGTTTCAAGAATATCTTCCATCTTCCCAGCCGCAAAGTTCTTAAAAGATACCACGATCAGGGCTGTCAGATATTCAGAACGGACCAAGATGGCGCTATCACTATAGAAACAGACGGCTCAGAAATCCGCATAAAAACCTTTCTTAAGCACGAAGAAATATAAACATCCACCTAGGATCCTGTCGGAATACCACTTATATGGAGGCTGTTGAAAAATGTTTGGATGCAAGGCGCACGAAATCCTGAGGAATGAGGCGTACTTATGAGTACGCTGCAATAACGAAGGATGAGTGTAACACAGCCCTTCGACT
>JAZFSJ010000312.1:0-2836 GCA_036446115.1 Thermodesulfobacteriota bacterium
GCAGCCCATTTGGAGGATCTATTTTGATCAGGGCAACGTCTGTCTTCACATCCCTTCCAATGATCTTTGCATCGAATTCTTCCTTGTCAGAAAGCCGTACCTTTATTTCATCTGCCCCTTCTATCACGTGATTATTGGTTATGATATATCCATCCTTGTCTATGATAAATCCGGAGCCAAGACTCCTAAGCTTATAGTCCCTTTGGGGTCTTTCTCCGAAAAATCTGTCTAGAAAATCATCACCGAAAAAGCCTCCGAAAGGATCGTCCCCCCCCCTCCCGTAAGGATGTGTAAATGACCTCCTTCTCCTCTTAATCACCTTGGTAGTACTGATGTTGACTGCTACCGGCTTCAACTTTGCTGCCAGTTTAACGAAAAGTTGTAGATCTCCTCCTACGGGGTCTTTTTCTGTACTCTTAACATCCTCTCCCTCTACCGCCTTTATGGTGGGGGTTATTTTGAAGCTTGAGGACACTATAACACCTGTTATAAAGGCTATGAAAGCCACTATAATTAAAATGGGCACTATATTTCTTCGATTTTCTGACTTCATTTTTGTAATCTCACCTTTCCTGATATAGGATAATTAATAACTCTTTAACTTATTTAAGAAATTTACAATATAACCACCGTAATGTCAACTTTAATATTTTTCTTCCCCCATAAGCTGTACTCGTAAAAAAATCATAAATTAGGGGACAGCTTGGCCGACTTGCCCGAGCTCAGCCAGGCAATTTTTTACTCTCTTAAATACAGACGAGTGACTTTTTAGAAGTTTCCAGCAGATCAGATGGCTTTTCCCCTGATAACTCATTAGAAAACCTTTGTTATTTCACTCACCTCTTTTTCTCCAGCAAAGTGGATGGCACTCTTTAAAACACCTGATCCATACAGCTGGAACATGGTTTAAGATTTTTTCCTTATATGTCGATAGATTAAAGGGAGAAATAGAAAATTATCAAACTAGTTACTGTACCATTTTCCCCAACGATTTCAGACACCATATCCATAGGAGTGATGCTCCCCACGCACTCTAGTTAAATAAGCTGCGCATTTAACCGGGCAGGCAGCGTGGGGCATCCCGGAGTTTAAATTTGATTATTTATGAATCGGCACCTGCCGGTAAAGGTAGTACCATCAACCAGTACCCAATGGAGTTATAAGTGAAAATATTAGTCGTAGATGATGATGTAAATGTAAGTGAGACACTCAAAGAAATGCTCTCTCACTTTGGCTATGAGTGCAAAATTGCTGCTAATGGGAGAGAGGCATTGAATATTTTGCAGGAAGAGCATTTCCCAATTGTTTTAAGTGATGTAAGAATGCCGGAAATGAATGGAGTAGAGCTATTAAAGAAGACCAAGAAGAACTATCCAGAGATAGATGTAATAATCATAACTGGATATGGCAAAGAGCATTCATTTGTTGACATGGTTAAGGCGGGAGCGAGTGATTTTATTGTCAAACCATTCTCATGCGACGAGCTAGAGGCTAAAGTAAGCAGAATTGTGAGAGAAAAAGAGCTGAAAGAGAAAGGGCGCCTCATGGCACTATTCGCTGAATTAGATCCATCACCTGTTCTTAGGTTCGACAGGGATGGAAAAATTCTTATGGCAAACCCATCTGCAATCATGGCTCTTCCTAAAAAATCCCAGTCCGTGATTGGAATGTCGCTCGCATCTATCATACCCGGTCTTGAAAGGGTAGACCTCACCTCTTGTATAAACGATGGTACCGTTGTGTCTTATTCAACCTACATTAAAAATCATTACTTTCATTTCATACTCAAAGGCATTCCCGAATTGGGCATTGGTCAGATCTATGGGAGAAATATTACTGATCGTAAAGGTGCTGAAGAGGAGCTACAAAAGACAAAAGATCAATTGGAAAATATAATAGAAAGCTCGTTGGACGCTATCATTGTTTCTGATAGTAAAGGATATATTATAAGAGCTAACAAGTCTTTTATGAAGATGCTTGGTTACAAGGAAGAAGAGTTACTAGGAAAACATATAACCGAATTTTCAATAAATGAAAGTGGAACCTACGAGTCCAGCACAGGAGAATCGGTAAAGATAGATTGGGGGTTTTTTCATCAAGATGCAACAACCAAAAATAATAAGTTGCCTGAAGGAGAAAAGGTGTCTCAGTGGGAAAATTATTTTATTCGTAAAGATAACACTGTGGTTCCTACCGAGTTAACTATCTCCTATTTGCACAACCACGAAGGTGCTATAATTGGATCAGTCGCAGTTATTAGAAACATCACTGAACGCAAGCGGACCGAAGAGGAACTGACGAAACATCGCTACCACCTTGAAGAATTAGTAGAAACGCGCACTGCTGAACTTATGAAGGTAAATGAAAAACTTACAGAAGAAATTGCGGATCGTAAACAAGCTGAGAAGGCACTACGAAAGAGCGAGAAACGTTTTCGCGACCTAGTGGAAAATTCGCTTACCGGTATTCTTATTATTCAGAATGATAAAATCATTTATCAAAATCCAGAACAGGAAAGACTCGTGAGTCTTTTACCAAAGTCTTTTTCATTCAAAGATTTTAAAAACATTCATACAGAAGATGTGGAAAAGGTAAAACAGTTTTACCATACTATCTCCTCCGGAAAGTCAAAAAAAACTGATTTAGATTTCAGGTTTACCCTTAATGGTAAAAACGATAGCACTAGTGACATGAGGTGGGTCAATTGCCGGGCAAGTTTGATTGACTACCAAGGAGAAGATGCACTATTGTTTAATATGATGGACATTACCAGAGCAAAAGAACTAGAACATCTTCTAAGAATAAAGGACAAAATGACCTCTTTGGGACGTGTTGC
>JAZFSJ010000313.1:0-2245 GCA_036446115.1 Thermodesulfobacteriota bacterium
GGCCACTTCTTACAAGATTATTTACTCTTCTTTCCCATCAACGAATGCCATACATAACTGGATGTGCAGGCCAAATCATATGCACTAAATGTAGAGCCCCAAGGCGGCATGTATTGGGATTTATTCACCGCTGGTCCTCCGTAAGTAATGGCCCTTATAACCGCATCAAAGGATGTCTTGGCAACGGCGCTTGAGTCTGTGAAGTTAAAGGGTTGGACTCCAAAATTACTTTTTAAATTATAGGCATTAAAACCTTTGCCATCTCCTGACTCTCCATGGCAAATAAAGCAGTTCTGTAAATAGAGTTCTTTGCCTCTGGCCGTCTCTGGGTTTAATCCGGGGTCAAATCGGTTAAGCACAGCTAAAGAGTAGAAAGTGCCCGCGGGATCTGCGTTGGGGGAAACCACCTCCTGATCCGCAAGACCACAGCCTATTATCAACAGGAGGGCTAAAAACAACAGGATTTTTCCCGGAACTATTTCCTGTGCTTGAAACCGGTATTTTTTGATAGTCTTATTTGCCATTTTTCGAGCTTACCTGTTCCGGTGCCCTAATGGACATCAAATAGGCTGTTATGGCCAAGGCTTGCTGATCCGAAAGACCGTAGTCGGGTTCTAAAACATCGGGCTTCATGGCCCGGGAATTCTTAAGCCATTTGAAAATCCAGCCGGCCTGGAGTTTTTCGCCCACATAGGCCCCCTGGGTGAAGCTTGGTCCCACATACCCTCCTATTTTGCCCACCTGATGACAAGCCAAACAGCCTTTCTTATCGAACAATTTTTTGCCCTGTGCGGTCATTTCAGCAGTGAGCTTACCCTCCAGGTTCTTCTCTTTTTCTATATCCACCATCTTGCGCATAAATGTATTTGTGAGGATCTTGGCCTCTGCATCCGTCATCTTAAAAATGGGCATACGAATGGTTAAAACGGGACGTAGAGTATAGGGAACCTTTAAGTAATTGAACAGCCATTTTCGTCTGACGCGGCTTCCTTCCGCAGTCAAATCATAGGAGATGTTATGCCCGCGGCCTTTAAAGGAGTGGCAGGAAAAGCAGCGATATTTATCCACCAGACGTCCAAATTCCCCTTCCGGTTCATACCTTTTTTTGGTCTTCATAGGGTGATAGGTCTCTGTCACTGGCCTGTCTGAGTTGAAAATGGGAAATGCGGGTAGCTTTTGGGCATCCTTTCTGCTTTTGACCTTGGGAAACCAGTAGTCATCTAGCGTCACCTTGTCCGGGTTGAAACTCAAAAGGGAAAGCACAATGTCTCTAATCTCTTCATTTGAAAGCTCATATTTCGGCATTTTCATAAAGTTGTCCGGCGTGGCATAGGTCTGGGGATTCCGAATTTTCTCAAAGATGTAATCAGGGATCGTTGGAGGAACTTTACTGTTTCCAAAATTAATTTCACTGATAGGTTTGGCTCCAATGGTCGTAAATTCGGGGCCTATTTTTCTCCACCAACCGGTTTCTTCCAGCAGACCGTGGCAGTTGGCACATCGCAGTTCTTTGTAAACCCGTCGCCCTATCTCGGACCGTTCTTCCGGGCTTGCCCAGAAACTAGGCAGCTTTATGGTTTCCTCCTCGTCTAACATATCATAGTCGGTGAACTCTTCTAATAAATAAGCAGCCATATCGCTTATCTGCTGAAGGCTTAATCTATACCGGGGCATGGGTGTCTTTACTTGAAAGACATGTGGATTTGTGAGCATTTGAACCAACCATTTTTCGTCAACTTTATTCCCAATCCTTCCGAGATCCCCGGCCTCTTTTCCTCCTTTTCCGTTGAAGGGATGACAGGTGATACAAAATGCCAGACGCAAGACGCTTTTGCCCCTATCAACATCGCCTTCCGGATACTTAAACTTTGCATCTATTCGAGGGTCTTTTGAGGCCATAAGATAACCAGTCAGCGCATCCACATACTTTTCATCGATCTCATATCGAGGCATAGTGGCGTTGGGCAGGTAGCTTTTGGGAGCCTTCAGCCACCGCCACAGCCATTTTTCGCTGACTTTGCTGCCAATTCCGCTTAGTATAGGAGCAGGCTTGAAATCTTCTTTTTCTGACAGATCTGGAGCATGATGACAATTAATACATTTATTTTCTTTCAGGAAAGTTTTACCGCTGGTCAGATTCGGAGCCCCTTCCAATCCCACGGCCTTATGGCACCTTGAGCATGATACCTGGGCCAAATCCCCCCTTCGATAAGTCCCGCTATGGGCCTCGTCTATACTCAGAGAC
>JAZFSJ010000314.1:0-5023 GCA_036446115.1 Thermodesulfobacteriota bacterium
TATAGGTTTTATAGGGGAGCACCACAAAGGAGAAATCGAAATCACCCCATTTTGAGGTATCGGTCATCACCTCATACACCCCTTCCGGTATAAATTCCTTAACCTGATCCACATTGCTCCGATTAACGGTCTTTCCCGCCCAGGTCTTCTCCCACTCACGCACCTTTTGAAGCTCCTCACCCTCAAACGCAGGGGGGACCAACCATTCTACCTCCTCAGCCCCTCCGGTAAATGGGGTAAGCACTACACAGATAGCAAAAAACAGGAGAAAGAACATGCTTTTTGCCCTATTAGTAGTTACAATGCTTCCATTCATAGTAACCTCCTTAGTAGAGGAGAACTGTCATTTTAAAACATATACGATATTTTGAAGGTGACATCATCCCTCTGTTCTGAACCACTGAAAGGATCGGTTTGTCTCTTAGCAAAGAATAGACTTGTCGCGATGGTGTAAGACCAATGTTCCCCCGGCCTCCAACTTGCGGAAATACCTAATTGGAGTGATGGGCTATTAAGATAGTAGGTACCACGCATTATAGGTATTATGTTGTCATCTTTAAAATGGGTCATAATCATCCAGCTCAAAGCAGTCACCGGATTGTCCCCTCTTCCGTGGGGTTGTCCATTGAGCCTGAAACCGGCGCCGGTCTGTGAATTGCCCTCACCAAAATCCCGATCATAGTCAATCCAGTGAAGCTGATTGAATGCAATATCAAAGTCTATATATTTTCCTCTGGACCATTTCTCGAGGTAAGGACTTATGTAAGGGATCCCCTTCGGCCAGGGCAATTTCTTAGAAAATGATATTCCATAGCCGACGGAGTCCTTTTCTACCACATCCTTAAGCACCCTTCCCCATTTATCTGTCTTGTCATTATCCTGCTTATTATAATACTTGTTACTCTCATAAACCAACTCAAACCTTACAATGGAATCCAATAGCCCTCCAAAGTATCTCTGTAAAGAAAATCCATAAATATTGTAAGGTCTAAAATCAAATATACGTTCCTCTGGATAATCATCGGTTAAGCCATTGTTATATAAACCAAACCAGCGAGCTGAGCGATGTCCACCCTCACCCCCATCGGCCCACACCCCTCCATCATCGATCGTATGAAAGTATACTATGCTCCAATCTAAATCGAAGTCCAGATAATACCCCCTTATCCTGACGCCCCATTCAGCGTTGTTGATGCTGTTCATATGGGCATCTTTGTAATATCTATAGTCGATTAAGTTCGTAAGATAACCGTTTCGTGGTATCCCATCGCGGGAGAAGGGAGCTAAAAAGAAGGAGCCTTCTCGTGGTATTTGAGTGGGTTCATAATCAAAGGGAATGAATATCGTTTCCAGAGAGAGCTGACCGGGCAATGAATCACCGAAATCATAGATACCGCGAAACATCCACAAGCCGATTCTTATGTTTTCCCACTCAGTAAGCCCAATCACCTCAGTCCTTATGTCTAAGGGGCATATCACATCAAGGGTTCTTATACCCAGCTGCTCACCCCAGATCACCTGCTGCTTTCCAATCCTTAAGTCCCAGTTACCTTTAATAAGTTGGAGATAGGCTTCCCTGATGGTATCTTCATCATGGGTGTGTTGGAATTTGTTAGCCCCATACGTAGGAAATGCATCGTCATACTCTGAATCTATATCGAACATCCATTCATAAGAAAAGTAATAGTGGCCGATAAGGTTGAGCTCAAAGTCTGATCCGCGGACCATAAAAAAGTTTGTTTCCAGGGAGAAATTAGTTCGGAAGGTGTTAAGAGCGGATTTTCGCGACCACCTCAACTCTTTTGGCGTGTGCATACGCACTTTTGCTATATGATCAAATAAGCCTGTAATTATGAGACGGTCATCGAAGAGTGATAAGGGCTCGTACGGGGTCTTTAGCTCCTGGGCAACTGCGTTATGATCATAGCGCATAAGACTACTAAACAGACACGAAAAAAGTAGAATTTTTACTATAAACTTCATGGCACCCCCCTTTATATAAGAGTTAGACTTTGAGACCCTCAACTCTGCTGAGGGAATGAAAGTATCGTGTCAGAAAAGAAGTAGGAAAGCATAAAAAATACTTATGTTTCCTTTTGCGACCCCGTGCAAAGACAGATTTTTCAAAGCACACAATAAATGGTAGAAAGCGTGTCTCAGCTAGGATATTTTCTCAATAATTACAAAGATTTACAACCACCTTTGGCAAAGGAAGCTCTTAAATGGTGTTTAGTTCTTCACAAATTTGGGCTTTATCAACACAACCAGACTGGGAATCAGCAGCAAAGATCCTAGCATGTTCAAAAGCAGGAGGAGGGCAAAGAATGTCCCCATCTCTGCTTGAAATCTTAAAGTGGAAAAGAACCAGCAGAAAAGTCCCAGAGTGAGGGTAGTAGCAATAATCACAATGGCTTTTCCGTTGCTGGTCATAGTTCTCAATATGGCAGTATTCAAATCCTCAGTATTTTTATTCTCCTCCTGTAACCGGCTGATGAAATAAATCCCGTAATCAACCCCAAATCCAATGGCCACCGAGGAGACGGGATAGGTGCTCACGGTGAGCCCTACCTCAGTAAGCGCCATGATGGCGAAGCCAACAAGGTTGCTAATGGCTAAGGGGATGGTAAGGATTAAGCCGGCGGTGATACTGCGAAAGTTAAAAGTACAGAAAAGGAATAATCCCAAAAGGGCGAAGGTAAGGTTCCAGATCTGAGCTGAGGCGATGACTTCATTTAAAGCTGCCTGTATTCCAATAGCCCCGGCGGCCAGCCTAATCTTCACCCCTTTCAATGCATTTATACGGGGATTATTCTTGATATGCTGATCTATTGCGGCCAGTATGCTTTTAATCAATCTACCTCTCTTTGAAGCGCAATAGGCTATAATATTGGTACTCTTAATATCCAAGGTGATGAATCTATCCCATGTCCCCGGAGGTGCCCGATCGAGCAGTTGATGCAAACTGTATTCAACCTGAACATCATTATCAAGCAAAAAAGCCCAATGAGGATCCCCTTCACCTCCCATAATATTATAATAGGGAAGCGTGTCCATTATTGATCGCGAAAAGATAATCCCACGTACCTCTTTGGTGAGATACCTATTCAGCCGATAAACCTCTTTAATAACATCTGCATTAACCATAGCCCCTGGTTCATCCCCTTCCACAACTACATAGAGGGGGTTTAACATGGGCATCGATCTTACGACCCTTAAGGCATCTTGATTATAGCGATGCCAGGGCCACAGGATGGGAGAACCGGGCATCACGCTCCCTACAGTGATCTGCTCAGAGTAGTAAGCCCCGAAGATAACAAGCACCAGGCTGACCGCAACTACATACCACTTCCCCCTGGCCACAATCCAATTCCCTAAAAACTTTAGAATCCTGTCCAATGGTCCTAGCTTCTCTCCTTTCTCACTATCCGTTTCAAATCTCACTCTAAGTTTCTTGGATACAGGAACAAATGAGAGTAACACCGGGGTAAAGATTAGCGCTATGAAGAGCGTGGGGAAGGTCCAGAGGACGCAGGTAACGGCTGTCTTTTGCAAGAGGGGAACGGCAGCAATGGCTATCAGGGCGATGCCAAAGGTATCGGTCACAATGCCCGTGACCCCGGCCATAAACATGGCCTCTACCACATTCTGTGAGGCAGTTTTTCCGTTTCCTGTTCTCAGATACTCCTCGGTATAGCGAGCTAACTTCTGCATAGCATGTCTGGATGTCATCAGTGCCAGTAAGAAGGGAAAGACCAGAACCAATGGATCGAGGTTGTATCCCAAAAGAGACATAATCCCCAGTCCCCAGACGCCGCTCACTATACCGGATACGAAGGGCACCACTACCCCCTGTATGGATCGGAAGTAAAGATAAAGAAGCGCAATGATAACCAGGACGGTGAGGATAAGTATCTTAGCCACATCCTTGGTATGATACCAGACATAGCCATAGTGCATAGGAGTTCCCGCTATGGATAAGATGGTATTTTCATCTTCCACTTCCCTGCGCAGATCACGCAATTTGTTAAAGACAACCGAGTACTCGATTTCATCATCAAAAAAATCAGCCATTATTAGGGCTTTCTTGGTGTCATATGAAACGAAAGATCCATAGACCATATTGTTCCCGTAAATGCCCCACTTCAGTTCTTCTAGTTCTTCTTCGGTTTCGGGAACCCCGGGGAACATCACTGTTACAATAGAGATCCTTCCTGCCTCCCTTTTGAGTTCTTTTGTGTTTCTTGTGGCAAGTGAGCGTATCTTATAGATATCTATTGCAGGTATTCCCTCCAGTCCTTCAGAGATGTGTTTTATTTTCTTCAGGGTTTTTGTGTTAAAGATGTCACCCTCTTTGACCTGCAATACGATAATCAGCTGGTTAGCTCCACCGAAGAGTGTTTTAACTTTATTGTGTAGTTTTACATAGGGGTGCTTTTGCGGGAGTAAATCTTCAAAGGAGGTATATATTTTAAGGGAAAGTAGCTGGTAGGCAAAAAAGAGAGTGAGAAGGATGGTCACAATCAGAATTAGCAGTCTTCCTTTGATTACCAGCTCGGCAAATTTGTGCATTTTACCGCTTTTTCTTTGGGAATGGATAAATTAATTATCAGAACGGTAATACAAATTAAGGTAGTGAAGGAGCTTTTTACATAATTTTTTACATAATAATTGAAGAACCATAGCGAAAGATGTTCAAAGATATCCTAATCCGTAGCAAGAAGAAGGCACATATGTGTACATGCCGAAAATGCCTGTAAAATATGAGAACCAGGAAGGTAAAAAATAAAAATTATACCAACATGTTGTTTTTTTGATTATCACTTTCAATTAATCTTGTCAAGTAATATAACTTTTTTTTGTATATTGAGTAGTAGTTTTAGCTTAGCATGATTCTTTCAGAATTATAACCTATATCTTGTGTCCAACATCAAAAGTTGAAAAACACATGTTTCTTGCAAAAACCTTCGAAATCTCAAAAATCAACGTTACTTGTCAAATCTTTAAGTTCTTATCTTCCAATCAG
>JAZFSJ010000315.1:0-5459 GCA_036446115.1 Thermodesulfobacteriota bacterium
GCCAGCGGAATTGTATTTATGTTAATCCTGCTAAGTTCCTTTACGAATTTTCGTGCCGGTGAAATTCCTTTAACCTTCATCCTGATTGTCATACTTTTTTTGACTAAAGAGATTACCAATGCCTTTGCAAATGATAATATTTCTCAGTGTGCCCATGTCATCGGAGGAATTTGCGGCAGCATTTTCGGACTCCTTTTTACCAAAGAAAGGTGAACTTAGGTCACAGATAAACACTGATGTATGAGCCACTATTTCCTGATACCTGCGCTTGTATCTCCGATCATTTTAGGATCTGCCCAAAAAATCTATTTCCATTCGTGCCAGTATTGAGTTCATTGGTAGGAAATTAGTTTAGCACACCTAAGAAACAATGCTTATCAAGGTAGTTGAAAATTTTAGGCACTTTCGTTCATGTAAGCTGAGAGGGAAAACATGCCTGTATTTAAACACCTAAAAGATGTCTTTGCACTCCCTCTCCTGCGGGTTCGCTCCCCTGAGAGCCTGGTCCTCTATATTTCTATGTTTGTAATGGGTGCCTGTGGAATTGCCTACGAGTTTACTCTAAGCAAAATTGCATCAGACCTTCTGGGAAATTCCATACGGCAATGGGCCATTATCATAGGGGTAATGATGTTCTTTATGGGGGTGGGAGCTGATGTGCAAAAATACGTAAGCGATAGGAATCTGTTTGATAAGTTTATAGTCGCTGAAATTTTTCTGGGTCTATTCGGTGGTTTTGGCCCGATTATCATGTTATTTGTTTTTGGCTCATTCCCAAGTCATTATATACTTGTCCAGTATTTCTTTGTTATTATGATCGGACTGCTTATCGGGTTTGAGATTCCACTTTTAACACGGATCAACCAAACATATACTTCAGAGTTAAAGCTGAACCTTGGTGGAGTCCTGAAGATGGACTATATAGGATCTCTTTGCGGCGCTTTCTTATGGATCTTCTGGCTTCCAAAATTTTTCATCATGACTGAAACAGCATTTGTTCTTGGAACTTTTAATGTCTTTATCGCAGGGGTCACACTGTTCTATTTCAGAAAAATGGTTGCCAACAAGAAAACTATTGCGGTGTTTACTTCAGCCAGTTTTGCCATTTTACTTGCCGGTCTGGTGATGGCAAAGGACCGAACAAGTTACGCTGAGCAGTATCTCTATCGAGATCGAATAGTTTTCTCCGGGACATCAACTTACCAGCATATAGTAATTACTGAATCAAAGGCAGGAGACATATGCTGTTACATCAATGGCCACCTCCAATTTAACAGTTTTGATGAGTATATTTACCATGAAAGCCTGGTCCATCCGGCTTTTGCCATTGCCCCTGTCCGAAAAAAAATACTTGTCCTGGGAGGAGGTGACGGGTTGGCAGTCAGGGAAATTCTCAAATATCCTGAGGTGGAATCAATCACCTTATGCGATCTTGATCCCATGATGACAGATCTGGCCAAGCAGAACCACTACTTTACCACGCTAAATGAAAACAGCTTGCAAAACAGCAAATTAACCGTATTGAAAAATCATGCCTTGATTCCTGACGGTCAGGAAAGACTCAGAGTGCCGAATCAAAAACAACCATATACAGGCAAGGCCGGAGAGGTAGCAACTGTAAATATTATTAATCTGGATGCAGCGCTTTTTGTAGAACATATTTCAGGTCTGTACGATATTATCATAATCGACTTTCCCGACCCCAACACCCCTGAGTTGGCCAAGTTATACTCAAAAAAGTTTTATAGTCACATCTTAAAAAAGCTATCCGCAACGGGGGTTATGGTCCAGCAGGCATCATCTCCGGTCTATGCCAAGGAGGCCTTTCTTTGTATCGGGCGAAGCATGAAGGATGCAGGTCTTACGGTGATTCCCTTTCATGACAATGTGCCTTCCTTCGGAGAGTGGGGATGGTGGATTGGTGGAAAAAAGGAGATGATTTCAGAAGAGAACCTGAGAAAAAAGCTTGAATCAATTGAAGCACTTGAGGCTGCTACCAGGTACCTGACACCTACCCTGATCAGGGCATCCCTCCAGTTTGGCAAAGATCAGCTTTCTACAAGCCAAACTGATATTAATACGATTATGACCAGTCGTGTGTATGACTATTATATAGAGGGATGGCAGCGAACCTTTTAGCAGTTTTTTTCTCTTCAGTATAAGCCCCTTATTGATGGGGCCTGAAAAAGCTGGACTTGCTTCATGTTTTGAGTATAATTCCTATATTATATTATTCTTTAATCAATTCCTTAAAAAGGAGGACATACTGTGAGTGAAAAAAACCTCAAGATCATTATCGTTATCTTTATAGTTGTTTTCCTCTGGATGTTTTTGTTTGGGAGAAGTAGTGGACCGCGCTATGGTGATGTAAACATACAGGCTATGGCTACTACTGCTGCCGAAGGTCTTGATTTGAAAGCGGTGGGAGAACTTGTTAAGCAGGCCCGTAATGCCGAAGATCTTGAAAAACTTCTCAATAAGTCCGGTGGTGTAAATAATCTGGACCTGAATGAAGATAACAAAGTTGACTATATTCATGTCACTGAATACGGCAATGATCGCGCAAAGGGTTTCTCCCTGACAGTTCAACCGGCACCCGGGGAAACACAGGAAGTCGCCACCATTGATATAGCAAAAGAGGGGGGGAAGGCCAATGTTGAGGTCCAGGGACAAGAACAGATATATGGTCGTAATCATTATCATCATTACTCCAGCCCTTTAACAAGCTTCCTGCTCATGGGCTATCTCTTTAGCCCGCACCGCATGTTCTTATCCCCTTGGGGCTATGGATATTATCCCAGAGGGTATGGCGCCTATCGACCCGTGCCTGTGGCAGCGTACCGTTCCAGGGCAGGCACCCTCGCACGCTCGTCCACGTCGCAAAAAACCTCAGCAAGCAGGATAAGCAATAAAGTAACATCACCGAACAAAGGAAAGTCAGCCAACAAGGGCATTCGGGCCCCCTTAAAAAACCCCACCCGTTCTCAAAAAAGTTTCCAGTCGCGTAATCCTTCAAGGTATGCAAAGGCCGCGACGGGTTTTGGTCGTTCATCAACACCTTCCCGTCGTTCGGTGCGTAGCGGAGGATTTGGCCGAAGTGGAGGTTTCAGGGGTGGGAAATAGGCAGAATAAAAGTAATGGTTCATCGCAGAATACGAGGAGAAGGATATACAAAAACAAGAATTAACTTTTGCATAAAAGGAGCTCCCTATGGACATACTAAACAGATTATTTGACATTGAGGATGCTTATGAGTTGTATCATCCCGAGGCCATCATTTACCTGTTTGTCATATTAGTAATATTTTATGTGGGCAAAAAAGTCTATGACATGCTTACCCCTTACAACTTAAATGAGCAGCTTATAGAAGTTGACAATAAAGCCGTAGCCCTTTCCTTTGCAGGATACATGTTCGGACTGGGGATAATCCTGTGGGGGGTTTTATCAGGCGAAACAACAAAGGATTTTTACCTGGATCTGCTGGATATGGTTTTTTGGGGAGTAATCGGGATTGTGCTTTTGCAGATATCACGGGTGGTAAACGATAAAATCCTTTTATCCCGGTTTGACAATATCAAGGAGCTGGTAGAAGACAGGAATATAGGAACCGGCGCGGTGGAGGCAGGTACCTATATAGGCTCAGCTTTGTTGATTATGGCGGCTATAAGCGGTGAGGATACTTCCTTTTTAGCTGGACTTGTAAGCGCCTTAATCTTCTTTGTCTGTGGTCAGGTAGGATTTATATTATTTGGTAAGCTGTACCAGGGAATAACACGATTTGATCTGCATGCTGAAATTGAAAAAGACAACGCATCGGCGGGCGTGGCATTCGGGATAACTCTGGTTGCCATAGGCCTTCTCTTGTCCGACTTTATAGTGAAGTCAGATTCACTTGTGGGATTTGTCGTGTGGTTTTTCTTGAGCGCTTTTCTCCTTGTCATCAACAGATACCTGGTTGACAAAATTATCCTTCCCGGACAGCTCCTGGATGAAGAAATAAGTAAAGACCACAACTGGGGAGCAGCCCTGGTGGAAGGTGGAATGGCAGTAATGATTGCCTTCCTGATGAACGCTGCATTCTAAAGTGCTTGGATACTATTATACTAACAGGGGACTTTGTTAATGGGGAAAAAGGTATATGCCCTTAATGATGAGCAGAAAAAGCAGTTTGCCGGTGCCTATCTGCTCAAGGTGATGATAAATACGCCACGCTCATTTCCAGTGCTTCTGGAAGGAAACGAGCAGGACCTGGAACAGGTCCTTGAATGGTTGCTGATAAAAGAGTACATTGAGATACGGGACCAGGAAAGGTATGTCCCCAATGAAAAAGGTCGTGAGGTACTTAAGCGTTTCCTGGCCCGTTACACCGAATATTTAAAGGTCTTTGATATTTACTGTGCGGTTGACCTGCAGACGGGGGAATTTGCATTTGCTTCTTACCTTGACTTTGAGGATAATGCCGGATGGAAAAACTTCCTGAATGACGACCGATGGGATGATATCAGGTTGGCTGTGGCTGAATTCAAGAAACTTGATCCTGTGGAGATAGCCTTTATGAGTTTCCTGAATGAAGACAGGTTCGGGCGGGATGAAACCGGCTGGCAGTTTGACTTGCTTCTGGGCAACATCTGGGATGAAATTTTACATATCTGTAATACCGCTATAAGGTGGGAGGAGCTTGGTTATGAAGATGAGCAGGGAAGTGTAAGTGCAGAAGACGTGATAACGGACATCATCAAACAGGGATCTGCGATTATGATAAAACTTCTTGAAAAAGAACAGGCATTGCGCAAAGAGCAGCCTGAAGAGAGTGAAGATTTTGATGATAATAATGGAGGAGATCATGTCGTAGAAAAGGTTGTAGTCGAAGAGCAGCCGATAGACTACTACTATTCCTACTACGACCCATTTTATGTCAGTCCAATCTGGCTTTTATAATAAAAAACCATGCACCTTTTTCGAAGGATATATAAGTGGTTATCTAAACACCGGATGCCTCAGGTTAATGTTTTCAAGGCGCTTGGTGCAGCGCTTATTCTCAACTTGCTGTTCGGCATTGCCTTCTACCTTGCAGAACACGGCATTCATGATAAATTAACCTTATGGGACTCAATCTGGTGGGCCATGGTTACCATGACAACGGTTGGTTATGGGGACTATTCTGCCGGAACCTGGGCCGGACGTTTTCTTATTTCTTATCCCTGCATGCTGCTGGGGATCGGCATCATCGGTTACCTGATAGGGTCGGTTGCGGAATCGATGCTGGAGAGAGTGTCAAAAAAAAGGAGGGGCTTAATGAGCATATCTGACAAAAATCACATAGTTATATGTAATTGTCCAGCCATCCGGAAGGTCATACTTCTTGTTGCTGAAATCAGGGCCAATCCTGAATATGCAGACCGATCCTTTGTTGTGATTTCTGATGGTTTTGAAGAAATGCCTGAAGAATTTAAGGTCCA
>JAZFSJ010000316.1:0-3147 GCA_036446115.1 Thermodesulfobacteriota bacterium
TGGACAATGGCAAAGAAAAGAATTTGAAAAAGGCGTGCAGTAGATACAATCTCTATTAGAGTTAGGATTAATAAAAAGGACATCATCTCCCGAAGAACCTACTGCTTCACATAAGCACTCTTTTTCATCGTTTAAGCAAGAAAAATCATTTCCACAATTTCTGGTTTTACTTAAAGTGTCTTCGCTTATTTTTGCATTCATTCTGGTTCCTTTCTAGGTTGAACTTCCTTCGCTTACCCATTGTTTTGGATAGACGCTATACAAACATAGAGTGTAAATATATTCAACTTCAAAATATCTGATTTTTGGGGTAAATATTTCTGATATTTACAAGATAGAATCAATATCTACTGGTCTATTTCAAAGGTCGGAAAGTTAAGGATACTTGCCAAAGGCAAAAGTCACCTTCTGATGAATTTTAGTGTTACATACATTTGGTAGTATCAACTATTTGGGAAACAAAAACCCCCCAGTGATTTCTACTGAGGGGCTTACACAATTCTAATTGAAAGATACTCTATTCAGTTTCTTCTACAACCAACCCCAAAACCCCATCAATCATTTCCTTCACTTTTTCCTTAAACTCCTCATCCTTCTCCATTGCCTTAACTATTACAGGACTCCACTGGTAATACAGCTTTATGAGTGATTGACCTTCTGGAGTTTGCTTCAGTACATTATCACGAAAATTTCTCATAATATCTGTTTCTTCTGAATCCTCACCGTAGATTCTCAATGCTGGACAGGTTGAGGTTGTTTCAGGAGGTGCCCCATAGAGGACTCCCTTAACTTCTCTTTGTTCTTCCGTCCAAAGTAAATCTCCACCTGGCACAGGTTCGAAATCTTTGGGGGCATATTCGTCCTCCCATACAATAAGGATCCTGTCCTTACCAGGATGATAAGCCATTTCAGGCATGTGTTGTTTGCCTTTCTGGATGAAGAAAGGCATTGCCTCCCCTGTTGGGTGACCAGTGTCATCCACCCATCTGCCGTATATGTCATACTCATTTATATACGGCATGGCGCCGGGAGGCCGAACATAGTCTCGAGCATCACTATACGCGACAAAATACATCTTCCTATTTGGGATGTATATTACTTCGCCGGTAGCTTGTGCCCTTGGTGAATCTTCAATAAGTACCTCCGGTTCAAGCGATCCGTCCGCATTAACAACGCGTCCATATATACACCCATCATCACACTCAGGTCGTGAATCAGTCCAGACACAGAAAAATTCATTCTTATCAGGATTGTAGGTAACACCAGGAGACCACTGTGTTCTCGCATAAGAACCTTCGGGCACTGGTACGTCATTGTCATCTGTATAAGCGACTTCAGTAATCAGATTCCCCTCACCATCCAGCAGCACACCGCGCGCGTCATTTGGTCCCATAAACCACGCCTCTTGGCTTTCTGCACCCCTGAAGTCTTCCCAGGCAAGGAGATAGGTGTCATCAGTCGGATTATAGGCGGGATCCGGGGCGAACCTAATACCAAATTGGTCACCAGCCGCAAATGGTCCCTTGATCGGGATCCCGTCCTCATTCAAAATGAAAAAAACGTTATTATTATACTCGTTGAAAACGTTGTAATCATTGTAGACTACCAGGTACTCTCGTCTTACAGAATTGAAAATGACATCCGGAAGGAGCGCCTTCTCCCCAGGATGCAAGAGTTCGGGCCCATACAGAATGTTTCCGAGATTGTCTGTCCTCACCACATAAATTGCCCCCAGGCCAAAGTCTGCTCCTTTGCTAAAGACCACCACGTACTCGTTTTTATAAAAGTTATGAGCAATCCGGGGGGTCTGTTTCCACCCTGGCTCAGGTGGACTCCATTGAATTAGGTCTCCCAGGAGCTCACCGTCCGGCGAGATCCTTCGGGCGTCGATGGTTTGAAAGCTGGTAGTACATTCATAGTCATCTCCCGGGGCGCAGTCGTCTCTCAGTTTCCCACTGGTTCGCCAAGTGACTATAAATTCATCATCAATATGGTTGTAAAGGATGGTAGGGAACCACTGATGGCGGCGTGTGAGGTCAAGATCATAGCCAGCTTTTAGGATATACATACCCTCTTCGTACCCTGTGCAGACACTTGGAACCATGAGCAACAACACCATAAACCAAAAACCTACATACTTGAAAATCCACCTTTTTTTCATCTTATTCCTCCTTTTTCACTACAATTGGGTTCACATTTTTTATTTTTAATCTTATCACCTCCTTTTAGGTAAGAAATTCCTGGCTTCTTAATAAACTACACTCAAAGGTAGAACTGGAAAATATCTAGCTATAAAACACTATTACCATTATATTAGGATGGAACTATTGTCAAATAAAAAAACATCCAGCTTTGCTGGGGTGTAGAACTCAACATCTTGTGGTCCCTTTAAGGAGCAAAAAAGTTTACCATACTTTCGAGGCTGTCGAAAAAGTCCAAATTTGCATTTTTGTGAATTTCAAGGATAGCCAAATAAAGTAGTTACAAGGCTCAAAATGAGGGTTTTAGGGTTTTTCGACAGTCTCCGCCATAGTGTTGAAAACAGCTTTTACACACCTTACGAATGGTAGTATCAACTTTTCAGTAAGCAAAAACCCCCCAGTATTTACTGAGGGGTTATTCTTATTGAGTTTCCTTTTTAACAATTCAGGGGGTTACCATCAGAGAAGTATAGACAAGATTGCAGCCACAGACAATATGCCTAGTAGAGCAATCCATGTAGCCCCAAGCTTTCTCTGACACACACCATCACAGTATTTAAGAAATTTGATTGTCATAATACTCACCTTCTTTCTCGACTCATTTTTCCTCCTTCTAAAGAAACAATAAGTATGATTTATGGATTGTCAATAGATTTCCCCTTGACTTAACCTACGGTTGCAGATCAAAGAAAAACTCCACAGCAGGGTATTTTAATCATTACAAACCTACGCAAGTTGTAATGGTATTAAAATGGAGGGCTTTACTCAACACTACAATAACCTTAAAAATCTCAGAAGTTCACATTTCTTGATTATCACAACTTTATTTTTCTGCAAATTCAGTGTGACTTAGCATTTAGTAACCTTCTATATCTCACTCCCTCCTTTGAATTGTTTAGCCCTTCCTAAAGTAAAGAAAAACACCATCCATATACCAATTAAAACA
>JAZFSJ010000317.1:0-2733 GCA_036446115.1 Thermodesulfobacteriota bacterium
TTCTCATGTTTCACCAGATTTTTTTGCTATACCTTTAGTTTGTCTGGGAGGGTTTGCCCATGCATCCCAATACTTTTTATTTGCTCGCTCTTGTCCCTCTTCCCCCACTTTTAGTAGAGTTTGTCTAGCTTGATTACGAGAAGAAGATAATTCTGTTGCAGCTTTTCTTTGAGCTTCAGAAGGATTTGAAATTATCTTAGCACCACCCTTACTACCCAGATAATTTGTAATCATATCAAACGCTTTTTTTGCTGATGCACTACCACCTTTAAGATTAAAAATTCTTGAACCTACTGAAAAAATCATTAGTTGTCTCCTTCATAAATCATACGAACAACATCATTACCATTGGTAACTTTGCCACCCAGTTTTCGATATACTTTACCACCCTTATTCATATGTCGTTTTCGTTTAGCCTGGGACAAAGTACCAGTTGATCTTGATATGTCCTCTCCACGTTCTTCAGCAGGATACAAACCAACATGGCTCATACCCCCATGCTTCTTATAAAGAACTTTCCCACCTTTATTTTTTGATTTTAGAAGATCATCTAAAAATCTTTGAAGCGCCTTATCCCTTCTAGTATTTGGAGGAGGAGGTTTCCATCCCTTGGGACGCCTCACATCAGGACCGGGCGGCGGTACAATAAGAGGAGGTTTTCCTTGTCTCTTTTTAACTGTTGCTGATGGCATTAACTTGCTCCCTGTATGAGTGTGTCTGGACCACCCGCTGGGCTTGCTGCCAAGGCCATATCGTCCTGTCTGGTCCTGCGAGCCTGATTACGAAGTGTATCTGTGGCAACCTGATATTGCTGTTGCCATGTCTGTAATGTAGCCCAATCTTTCATATACATGGTTGCCTCAATCATTGAAGCATAGAAAAGGGCATCATAACAATATTCACTGAAATAATTACTGGTTGTCACACTTGTACCCGTTGCGGAAGCAAGAGCAAGCGGACGAGAAACTGTTTGGATTTCCCCAGTCAAGGTAGATGCTGGGGTAGGAACAACAAAAATAGATGAATTATTTTTTCTGGAATAATATCTGGGTGTACCTGTGGATGCACTGACAGGCCAGTAATCATTCGCATATTCTATTGTTCTTTGAAGAAGATTTGTTTTGACACTGGACGCACTGGTAGTATAGTTCACATTGCGTACAATACGAACTCGATCATTCAGACTAACAGTGGCAGTACCGGCAGTCAGAGTTATTGAAGAATACTCATCTAGCCCGACATCATCCAAATCCTTGGTTAGACGTAACTCTGCCTTCTCCACAAAATAAGGAATCTGAGCCTCAAAATCAGTGGAGTCATTCTCAGACGAGTTGATCAGGTCCGCCTTCAAATACGAATAAGCGACCATGACTAGCCTATAAAAGCAGTCAGAACACAACCATCTGTAGGACCGGAAACACTAACCACACCATAGACGGGAACACCCAGCTCACCCATATAAATATCGGTGGCTTCATTGGCAGCTACCTGAAACTTGATTGCTGTCCCTTCCGCCGTCTTGTTGGTAATTTGTCTCTGTCCTTTAATTGAATACGATCCGGCAGCAGTAGCCAAGGCATGTAGAGCTAGAATACGAGTAGTGCTGGGCTGGAAATTATTACCGCCATTGGCACCAACCGTGGTATCATCCTCTACATATGTCAGAACTGCATCACCAGTTGCTATTGCAGCTTTAATATTTGTTGCCATTTACATTTCCTTGTAGTTATTGACTTGACGAACAAAATCATTACCGGAGAAAACTTTACTTTTCTTTTTTCGTTTCTTGACAGAGCCACCCTTTTTTCGACTAGATGGAGGTGGAGAACCCCGACCAACTGTTCCCATCATTAGAGGATGACGACCTGTTCCTACTGGATCTCCAGGTTCTTTCATCCCAGCTTCAGGATTCATTCGTTCCTCTTCTCTAGCGAAGGTATTATGAAATCCTTGTATAGCTTTTTGTAAAGCATCATAATCATCAGGATCACGATTATTTTTCCATTTCTTCTCTAACCTCATTATTTGGCGGGCTTCTGCCTTTAATGCCCTATTAAAATTTCGTACTGAAGTTTTATGTTGGACTCTGGCTTGTCGAGGTGCTATATGACTTCCCAATATTCCCTTTTGTGGAAGATCTCCTATAGTGGGACTACCCTCTCCAGTTAGTACTCTAGTCAATAAATCAGGACGTATATGTGGGACGTCTTTAAGCTTTTTGTTAGCCATAAATTTTTCTCCCTAAAGATAAAGAGAGAGTGGCACTACACCACTCTCCCTACTCTTATTAAGAACCGAGACTTCCAAAGAAACCCCGCCAATCGGAAACACCGAAGCTGTAACGCTCCCGTGCCTTGAAGCGAAGATTGCCAGTATCAAAATCCGGTTCCATCTTGGTCTGAAGAGGCGAACGATTGAACATCTTGGTACCGTTCGGAACATCAGTTTTGATGAAATAGGAAGTCGTATCAGAGAAACGACGATTGATATGATAACCTTCAGGTAACATACCCATATGACGAGTAGCATTGATTGCATTCGTATTGAAGCCACCAGAAGTAGCACCTGACGCAGCACTGGCTTGAGTATTGCCAGGACTGGAAAGAATACGATCTGCAATTGCCCACGAATCAACTGGGATATGCAGAGAAACAGCACTCGCACCAACCAGAATACCACGATCATCCTTGATCTTCTGAACATTGGTAAGAGCTGTCTCCAGGGTAGATTCTG
>JAZFSJ010000318.1:0-3524 GCA_036446115.1 Thermodesulfobacteriota bacterium
AAAATTCAACCATAAACATGCGTAAATTGAGGGTGATAATTTGTTAACACTACTGCCAGTAGTTAGAAAACGAAAAAACTTTCAAGGTTACAAATATAAATATCAGCAACTCAAAAATATGTCCAGATTTATAATTAATACCGTTAACCCCTTCTAAAAAGCATATCTTTAATAATATTGAAATAATTGAACCGTCTCTTTCCCGCCGGCCACCTTATCTCATCCTCTTCGCAAATGGTTGACATGCTCAGCTGATCAATCCTTGATTTTAAGGCTTTAAGTTGAACTTCCTGTTCTTGCGCGTCATTTCCTTCCATAATCTCATCAATCCGCCCCATCATTATCACTGCTTCTTTGATCCTCTCTTCTATATCTTTCGCTGTCTTTGAATCGATCAAGCCAAACGCGGCCTTTACGCGATTAAGGCGGAGCGCCGCCTGGTAGGTAGTATCTACGATCTCTTCCCTTGTCATCCATTTAGTCTCGTATCCCAGGGTATACTTCCAGCTTGGTTGCAACAGGGCTTCTCGATATTCTTTAAGTGTTCTAAATAGTACCTTATATCCGAACTTCTCTGATTCTTCATAAGCCAGACTGCCCGGATCAATAAAAGGGGCAAGGGGTGAAATAAAAGGGTTTAGTCTCACACCGAACCTTTTAAGCAAGTCCTCACAGTAATCCACCGTAGCAAGCGCCTTTTCGGGGGTCTGGCGGGGAAGGCCGATCATGAAAAAGAGATCAAATTTTTGACAACCGCACTCGAGTGCGAAGGAAATAGTTTCTTCCAGCTCTTTGTTGCTGTAAGTTTTTCCTGAAAATTTTCTTACCTCCTCAAGGTGTGATTCGGGAGAGAACTCAAAATTAAAGTTGGGGATAGATTGGGCAACCTGCTTGAAATATTCCCTGGGGGCAGGGCTGAAGAGTTCTAATACAATCTGATTTTGCGGTTTAAATTTACCTAAATGGTGCAATAAATTTTGTGCGTACTCATCTCCTGCCTGCCTTAGGTCTCCTACCACAAAGATTGGTCCATTAGTGTAGCTACTGATGGTGTGGATATCTTGTGCAACCAACTGCGGAGATCTAAAGGAAGGTGCCTCTCTCTTACAATAGGTTTTCACGGAATACTTCGAGCCTCCGCAGAAGACACAGTTATGGAGGCAGCCACGACAGGTCATAATTGCGGCAATAGGATAGCTCCACCAATCGTGAATGGCGGTATATCCCTTCGCACCGCCATAAAGTAGAGCAGACCTAAAGAGGGTGTGATAGTTATTTGAGAATTCATCTAGCTTTAAGGGTGTAGAGGAGATAGGGGTAGCGTGAATACCTTTCTCATTTTTGAAGGTTAGGTTTGGAATGGCAGAGAAATTTCTGTTCCCTTTTTTTAGAGTTTTAAGTAACTGGCAGAGTACTTCTTCCGTAGAATCGCCCTTTACCACATAATCAACTTGGGGGTAGGCAATCAATTCCTGATGAAAATAGCTTGCGCTATATCCTCCAAAAATAACAGGGATATCCGGATGATACCTTTTACATATCTTAGCTACCTCCAGACTGCCATGGGCATGAGGCAGCCAGTGGAGGTCAATACCGAAGGCACGGCATTTTAATTTTTTAATGGCTTCATCCACGTTATAGCTTTTGTCTTTTAACATCTTATAGGCGAGGTTAAGGATTCTTACCCGAAAGCCACGCTTAGACAGATATTCTAACAGTGATGAAAAACCTATGGGATACATCTCAAAGATAGGGGTGGAAGGGATCACATCGCTTATGGGGCCATACATAATGGTTTTTTCACGAAAGTCGTAGACACTTGGGGCGTGCAAGAGGATTAAATCGGGGGTGGGGTAAACCATACGAGCTCCAATTGAGTAGTTAAGGGTTTTTATGCTACATGGGTGCCTTATTATTAACTAAGATGTGGGGTCTTTGTCAATTGATCTTGTTATGGGGGACTTGAATTTTTGTCCAGGGCGGTAGCCTTTGTATCATGACCGGCATGTGTCACAATAAGTTAAAAATTAAACTTCGGGAAGCCCCGCGCTGCTTGCCCGGTTAAATGCGAAGCTTATTTAACTAGGGTGTGCGGGGAGCTTCACAAATGAGAAAAAGTGTACTAACTACTTGAAATTATTAATAATATAATTTATGGGGGGAAGATAGTTAGATGAGTTATTATAAGAGCAAAGACGCTCTTTGACGGTTTGTGAGCATCATGAGTGGGGAGCAGATATCGGCATAAAAACAGACACCCCTTTTTCTTGTCAGCTAACTACTGGCGACTGATAGTGGTTGTTAAAAAATCTCAACCACCGGAAGCGGTCTGCGCCTGTTTTTTCTGCTTGACATGTGATAGTGGTTATCTAAAATACAGGAACAAAATCTATTTTTTATAGGGAGCGCCTGATAGATGAAACGATCAGTCATTAACATACTATGGTTAGGATTGGGGATGCTGCTTTTGCAGCTGGGGTGTGCCTTCCCACAAATCGAAACGGAAGATACAGGCACACATATATCAAAAACTTTTGACAGAGAGTATGATGAGGTGTGGAAGGCCCTGGAAATGATAATGGTTGAAGAATTAATGTATCCCATTAAGGTAAAGGATAAAAATAATGGAGTTATTGAAACGGACTGGGTTTCCATAATTAGAATTCGCGGAACCTTGAGGTGGAATGCAAGAGTTATAGTAAAGAGAAGAGAGGGCAGCACGGTGGTCAAGGTCTATAATCGGATTGAAGAGCCATCAGAGGTAAAAGGGAAAATGAAAGATAAAAAGGGAGATATAAAATCGGGTTGGCAGCCCTCGGAAGAGGAAGTGATAGGTGCAGGTAATATCTTAAAAATACTCAGCGAGAAACTTGGTGAAAAACCGGGTTGAGAGATCATTTTCAAAGCACACAATAACTATCTTAGAAGGAGGCTCCATTTTTGTCAAAAGAGATGGGAATCGTCTTAAAAGAAGGGGCAAAAGAGGTGGGAGTTTCCCTCAGCCAGGAAATGATTCAGATGTTCTTTGTCTACTTGAAGGAACTGAAGGAATGGAACCAGAAAATCAATCTTACCGCACTTAAAGAAGATAAAAGCATTATCACAAAAAATTTTATCGATTCACTATCTCTTGTACCATACCTGCCTTCACGGTCCTCCCTTCTGGATTTAGGCTCGGGAGCAGGGTTTCCCGGGATACCCGTAAAGATTGCGAAGCCCTCTATAAAAGTTACCTTGCTTGAGGCCACAAGAAAGAAGGTGAGTTTCCAACAACATTTGATAAGGTCACTGGGACTTTCCCGTATCAATGTCATTCAGGGGAGAGCGGAAAGCCTTAAATCCGATAGCACATTACCAGCGAGCTTTGACATCGTAACCTCAAGGGCATTTTCCAAATTAAAAAAGTTTTTACTACTGGGAGAACCTTTTGTAAGAAAGTGGGGGTGTCTGGTGGCCATGAAGGGCAGGCAGGCAGAAGAGGAGTTAAAGGACAGCCAGGAGGTGATAAAGGCCCTGTCTCTTCA
>JAZFSJ010000319.1:0-2326 GCA_036446115.1 Thermodesulfobacteriota bacterium
GCTCTTTCAATGCCTTGATTATATCCCCCACCATGATTCTGTTAGGCTCCCTTGCTAAGATATATCCACCTCTTGGGCCTTGCTTGCTTTTCACAATATTAGCTTGTCTCAATTTATTTAATATTTGTCCAAGGAATCTCAAGGGAATTTCTTGCCTGTTAGAAATATCTCTTGCCGAAACAGGTGTCCCCACAGAATGGTAGGCAATATCAAAAATTGCACGAGTACCACATCTACTCATTTTTGTCAGTCTCATAATTAATACTCTGCTACTGAAAAATATAAAGTGCTATTTTGACTTAGTTTATATCACACAATATCTGATACATAAAGAAATAATGATGTGAATGGATGGCAATGGCTACCATGCCCGTGGACCCGGCGAGAAACCATATCCAGGGCGGACTGTTTAAATAGCTGAGTCCAGCAAATGCCTAAGTTCCTAATAAGCTACCGATTAAATTTATAGAATAGTTCTGGATGCGATTGTGAGAGGACTTAAAAGTCTCTCCGAGTAATTGACCGAAAGGAATAAATATTGACATTAGCAAAATCACTACTAGGATTCTTAATATGTGAAAAAAGTAGATAACGGCTTGTTGACCAAATAAAAAATTCCTTTGAGGGGTTTTTAAAACGTTTTTAGATAAGCAAAAAGGGATTTGGGCAACAGCCTGTTAAATTTGTTGTTAGAAAAAATAAGGCTAACCTTTATCCTTCTCCTTGAAGACAGTGAGCACATCTCTCTGGGTCACAACGCCCAGAAGTTTTTTTGACTCTTTATCATCAATCACCGGCAGGAGATCTACCTTTGCCTTCTCAAATACATCCAGTGCCTCATTTAAGGTTGCCTTTGAGTCAATGGAAGGAATGGTGGTATTCACAATGTCTTCGGCAATAATCAGGTCCTCCATAATCCCGTCATACAAGACATCCCGGATGTCCTGAAAGGATATTATGCCGGTAAACTCTCCCTTATGATTCACCACGGGAAAAAGATTGTAGCGGCTATGCTCGATTGTCTTTAAAATCTTTTCAAAGTGAGCGTCGTCATAGATCACCTCGACATGGGTCCTCATGATATGTTCAACCAGAACATCACCGGTAAACTCCTTGGCCTTCCACTCGGGCAGGCCCAGGGATAGACGCAGCCGATTGATAACCTCACTAAAGGATGCCCTGAAGGGTGCCCCCTCCTCCCGGTGTATCAGTTTAATGATCTTTACCTCGCCTGACTTTACGACAGACCACCTCACCGCAAGGGGACCAAGAATCTCAAAGACAATTACAGTGGAGAGAATAGTGGTTGAGACAACCTCTCCCAGCCCGGGGTCTTTCTCCTGCACTAGCAGTGCCAGACCCAATACCACACCCGCCTGTGCAAGCAGTCCAAGTCCACCACGTTTTTTTAGGTTCTGACTTGCCCCTACCTGAGCAGCACCAAAGGCAACCCCCAGAACTTTACCAGACACACGTCCCACAACATAGATTACCCCCACGATCCCCACTGCAGGCAAAAGTCCCCAATGGAGATTAGCCCCTGACAGGGCAAAAAATGCGGCATATATTGGCAAATCAATACGCTTAACCTCTTCAAACAACACCTTGCGTTTCTTAGCAAGGTTGACAGTGGTTACACCCATCACCAGGTTTAGCAAAAGTGGGGATACTCTGAGGATATACGCCAATCCTATCCCCAGGATAATAGCCCCCATGGTTACCACCATCAGGTCATTAGGCTTGGTGATACGATTCTCAAAGAAGCTTAGAAAAAAACCGAGAGCAAAACCAACAGCGAGAGAGAGCAGGATCCCGCTGAAAGATGAAAAGAGGGCAAACAAAAATGGAGTAAAGGATAGTTCCGGGACCAGGGTAATAATCGGGAAGCAAAGGGTAAACAGGATTAAGCATACAATATTATTCAAACCAGTGAGGGTAATGAGTGAATCGGTCACCACCCCTTCAGAGTCATATTCCCTCAGGACAAGAATAGTTGCGGCCGGGGCAGTGGCTATGGCAAAAATAGCCAGGCAGATGGATAGTTTTGTATTCTGGGTAAAAATTATAAGGGGAATAAATACCAAAAGGAAGGTAAGAACGGTTTCCCAGAGGGAAATGGTGAGTATTTTACTTCCTATCTTTTTAAAACGCTCATGTTTAAATTCACCACCGATACTAAAGGCGATAAGTCCGAGCGCTAGTTCGCTTACAAAACGTAGATCGCTTAGTGAGTTATCCAGGCTCTGGGAGAAAACGTTTGAAAAGATACCAACTACAGATGGGCTCAGGATTATACCAGCTAAAAGGTAACCTGTTACTTTCGGTA
>JAZFSJ010000320.1:0-2404 GCA_036446115.1 Thermodesulfobacteriota bacterium
TCAGTTTGTCGTGCATAGTACCCACCGATCTTACATACGGCTGTCTGAGGCTCTCTAAGATGCCCAGGAAGGTACTTTTTAGCTCCTCTCGCTCGACCTCTCTAGGCCCAGCCTCCCTTTTCTTCCAGCTTCCTGGTCTCTCATATGGCCAGGGAGCTTGGGGTTTTTGGGATCTCAGCAAAATGAACTTTGCCAAAACTGACCATAAATATAGTGGGCATTTCTGAAATGCAAAAGTGTGGATTAAAGTATGTAATATTAACTTTCGGAAGACAGTACAGACTTTAGATCGAGAAGACAAATGAAAAGGGCAGAGCCGTAGCAACCCTGCCCTTTGTTCAGTTCGCATTAAGCGAATCTTAGTTTGGGCCCGATCTGCTAGGGAATTGACACCTATAACGCTTACATTTCAGCCTAAGGAAATTCTTATCAACTCAAATTTACTAACCACTGTCTTGTAATAGCGGATTTTCCGTTTTTTCCCGCTTGGGAGATGAATCGCAACAGGACATCTTACTTTTGTGATTACTATTCGGGGACTTTTGCCCATGCATACCGCGCATTAACTTCATATCACCATAAAAGCCTACAGCAAAACCCACCGCTGGTGCGGTAATAGTCCAATGACCACCTAAAGATTGCCCCACATATGCCCCTCCAAAAAGACCAACACAACAAAGCATAAAGCCTCCTTTCTAATATTGAATAATCAATCCTTTTATATTCCCGATTATAGAATGTCGGATCATTAATGTTTTATTGGAACTGTATTTTTTCCCTTAAGGACAACTATTGTTTTTTTATCTTTTGATTTCTATAATGGCAATAAGCATGCCACATTGTGGTAGTTAGCTTTTAACCTTTTAATTTTACTTGTGTTATATACTTCCGTGGTTAATGTAAATGCTATTTTCTTGGAATAGGGGTAGGGAAATTTGGATATAAAGTATCCGATTTTAGCATTGGAAGGATATCCAAGTGGATAAGAAGTATCCAGCTATAAGTTCTTTCACTGCTGTCCGGTTAAGAAAAAACGCCAGACACTTCAAATGCAGGAGTCTTCCAGGATCTCGCTCATTCCGGATCTGAACGATAGGTTAAGACTGGGACTCGTTCACGCTCCCCTGCCCAATCATGTGTACAGATTGAGTGTTCACCTAACAACGATTTACATGAGCCCCGGTAGTGATTAAGTTCATTCGAAAAGGCAAACGGTTATGAAGATTGAACTGAGAGATAGGATATTAGTAGGTCTGGGATGCTTCGGAATGGCCGGTTTTTTGTATCTTTATGCCGTGAAACTATTTGGTCAGCACGGTAAACCGGCAACCAGTTTACTTCTGGAGACCTACGTTGGTAGAAATGGCCTTATAGCGATAAATGTTCTCATTCTCGCTTGTTTCTTAGCTTTGTTACCCTACCGTCTTCCCTCAGAAAAAAGTCATTGGAAATCAAAAGGGGTTTTCCTCGGATTTCTGATCGCACTTTTTACAGAAATGTTTGGTTTCCCGCTCATTGTGTACATCTTTTCGCCATTTTTTGATTATCCGTTTCTTCGTCCCTTGAGCAGAGAAATATTGGGCAGTTTTGGGATGATTGCTGGCACGTGGCTTACCTTGGCGGGCTTACTTCTCGTATTCTTTGGCTGGCGGAAGATTCATAGAGCAGAGGCGCTGGTTACAGATGGAATTTATGGATATATAAGGCATCCGCAATATGCCGGACTTTTTCTTATCATATTTGGTTGGTTGATTCACTGGCCCACACTGCTGACTTTGATTATCTTCCCGATTCTAATTGGAATCTATTATTGGCTTGCTATCAGAGAGGAGAATGAACTTGAAAAGGCCTTTGGCATTGAATACGAAAAATACAAAGCACGAACTCCACGTTTCGTCCCACGTCTTATCACGAAGAACCGGTATAAAGCAGCCTCCTAAGATCTTTAGACTGTGATGAGCTATATAAACCCACCTCGACCACACCGGAAGTGGAGATTACATCCCTTAATTCACACTTGATCATAATTCTATTTGGCACAATATATGGTTTTCTGTCAAAGATTTCTTTTCTACAAATTATTCCCGACCTCTCGTCTCGCCCGACCTCCCTTCTCGCTCCTTTCTCCATGCTCCATGCCCCATGCCAGCTGTCTTCAAGGTGTCCCTGTTTTTTCCCTTGCCCCCGTCTTTGTGCTGTGTTATCCAATACACACATTTCAGTTTGGCTCCGACTACTTCGCCAGCGGCGCAAGGAGTTAACATGGCCGAAAAAAAAGATGAGAAAATCGAGGAAGCCCTGGAGGGTATGAAAGACCATGCTTCTTCAATCACCCAGTATGTAGATTCATTTAAGAAGCGGATAGTGGACTTGGAGAAGCAAAAAGAGGAAGCGGAGGAAAAAA
>JAZFSJ010000321.1:0-3163 GCA_036446115.1 Thermodesulfobacteriota bacterium
CGTCAAAATTTAATAACTTTATCTGCATTAGTCAGAGTTTCCATAATCTCCAGGGCATTTGAGATAGTTCCAATCTGAACCTTATCCCTGATTTTAAAGAAATCCAGACAGGTACCACAGATCAACATCTCAAATCCTGATTCCTTAAGCTTGGAAAGGGTATCAAGCACATAAGACCCTTTGGTTGAGAGTTTTACTCCATTACTTATAAATATTATCCTACTTTCTCTCTTGGGCAGGGAAGTAATAGCATTCAAGAATCCATTGACCAGGACCTTCCCCAATTCACGACTTCTTCCTATGTAATCAGATTCAAATAAATAGACCAGTGGACCTTCAATCGACTTCTTTCCAGTTGATAATTCCCGGGTTACTTTTGAGAAATTAATTTTAGTTATGTTTAATTTGAATCCATCACTACCCTCCCCTTCCACCATTACTGCACATCCCTCATTTTCTGCTATCCTCTTAATGTTATCTCTTGCTGTTTCGTTACCGACACATACTATCACTGCACCATTTTCTATCTCAGCGAGAGCATTTCTCGTCAGCACTACCGGCTGTGGACACGCAAGCCCCTTCGCATCTATCTCAACAGTTTTCATAATAACTCCTGCAAAGTATAATTGATGAACTCTCAAAAAGTCATTGGGTAGACGACAAAGTAAAAAGTTTCAGATGCAAGGCGCGCGAATCTTTAGGAATGAGGCGTACATAGAGGTACGTCGAATGACTAAGGATGAAGCGCAACGCAGCAGATGGACTTTTTACGAAGTCGTCATAATTTACTTTTATATCTTTTAATTATCCTTATACTTCTCTATTATCCCACCACCTACCACAATATCTTTATCATAAAATACTACGGCCTGGCCCGGTGTTATTGCCAACTGCGGCGCTTTAAACTTTACGTAAACCTTATCATCTTCAATTGGCGAGAGAACGCCCTCAACTTCTTTTTGTGAATACCTCACCTTTAACTTTACTTCCATTGACTGAACAAGCTTATCTATCGAGATATAATTTAATTCGGATGCTATAAGTGCTTCTTGTGCGAGCTCTTCTTTTGATCCCACGACAACAGCATTCTTCTTTTCATCAATTGCCGTCACATAAAGAGGTGTACCCGAAGCGATTCCCAATCCTTTTCTCTGGCCTACGGTATAACACCATATCCCCTTATGTGTACCCAAGACATTTCCTTTCCTGTCCACAATCGGCCCCGGGTTTGGTGCTACCTCAAGGAGTTCTCTATGATCACCGGAGAAGAAGTCTTGACTGTCATGTTTATCATATGTATTTAATCCAAAGTCTTCCGCCATTTTTCTCACTTCCCCCTTTGTATAGTCACCCAACGGGAAAATAACTTCACTCAGTTGTTTTTGAGATAGGAAGGCAAGCCAATACGATTGGTCTTTTTGTAAATCTTTTGCTTTTTTCAACAGATATCGCCTTTTTTCTTCATTATATTCAACATTTGCATAGTGCCCAGTTGCAAAACAATCATACTCTATACCAAACCCCTTAGCCTTTACAAGTAGATCACCGAACTTAATCCTCTGATTGCACTTGATGCATGGATTTGGCGTCTTCCCACTAATGTACTCTTTTTTAAAGTAATCAAGTATAGTGCTTTTGTACTCCTGACTTAGGTCAAATAAATGAAAGGGTATAGTAAGTATTTCAGCTACCCTACGGGCATCTTCTATATCTGCAACTTCATCAGGACCATAACATGCATGACGTCTTCCTACATTCAGTGGAGCACCATCCCAAAGTTTCATGCAAATACCAGTAACTTCATAACCTTTATCTTTCAGGAGGGCAGCGGCAACTGAAGAGTCGACACCACCACTTAAGCCTACAGCAACCTTCATTTCATACGTTTCCTTTGATTAGCTAAAAGGGCTCACTGCAATTAGCTGACATTGAGCATCTTTTCAACCGTTTCTCTCGCCGCATCTTTTAATCTATCGGGTACTGTTACTCTAAACCTCATTTCTTCCAGAGACCAGAGAACCTTTTCAAGGGTTATCAATTTCATATTAGGACAAATAGCCTGTTCAGTTGCAGGAATAAATCTTTTTAAAGGATTTTCCTTCCTTAACCTGTAGATCATACCTATCTCAGTCCCGATAATAAATGCGTCATCCTCACTCTCTTTTACATATCTAAGCATCCCTCCTGTACCCAAGGCTACATCAGCCAGGGCTACCACCTCTGAACGACACTCCGGGTGCACTATCACCTTAGCCTCCGGGTAGTGCTCTTTCAGTTTCACAATATCTTTTGCTAATATCCTCTGGTGGGTGGGACAATAACCAGGCCAGAGCACAAACTCCCTGCCACTCTTGGTAGAGACATAAGAACCAAGATACTTGTCTGGAACAAATAGTATGGGTTTCCCCTCTGGAAGGGTTGATACTACTTTTAGTGCATTGCTGGAGGTGCAGCAGATATCGCACTCAGCTTTCACCTCCGCAGTAGTATTGATATAACAGACTGCACTTGCTCCAGCATGCTGTTTCTTCATTTCCCTGAGTTCCGCTGCCGTCACCATCTCTGCCATAGGACACCCTGCATTCTCATCCGGGAGCAGGACTATCTTATCAGGGGAAAGAAGTGAAGCTGTCTCTGCCATGAAGTGCACCCCACAGAAGACAATGACCTTGGCATCCGTTTGAGAGGCCTTCTGGCTTAAGTCAAGTGAATCACCCACAAAGTCGGCTATGTCCTGGACTTCTCCCAATTGATAGTTATGAGCGAGAATGATCGCTTCTCTCATCTCTTTTAATTGCTGTATTTTCTCTTTAATGCTATCATTTTCTTCTCTGCTCATTTTCCTCATCCTTCACATATTTAGTGTGACATATTAAATATAACTATTTAGTAAATATTTCAAGCACATTCATCTTAAACCCAGATTTTGCAGTAGACGTCGTAGCGAGACGTAGAAAACCGCAGCGAAACGAGCAGTTGGAGCAAGGATTTGAAAGCCTTCAGCTTTCCGGAGCTTAATCTATTTTTTAATATACATGACTCTCAGCTTCGCTCTAGAGTCATGGGCCGGGCAAGCCGCAGTAGATGGCTACTGCAAATTCTGGGTTAAACTACATAATTGAATCTTTGTGACATAAGTCATGGCTTAATCTACCTCTATGCT
>JAZFSJ010000322.1:0-4017 GCA_036446115.1 Thermodesulfobacteriota bacterium
AGAGTAATGATACCAGTGAGTTTTTCGAACTGCAGAAAGAATTTAGAAGTCCCTATCATCTGTGAACCTATTATTTTCTTATTATAAAGTCAAGGATTTGTTGAGATTGAAGATTAAAAATAGTTGAAGGTCCGCGGTTTGCAGTCGACAGCTAAAAGGCGTGAAGTCATTGTGGTGGTTTAAGCTTGATGAACCCGTAAAAAGGTCAGAAGTTAGATGGCAACTTGGCCGCCTGCCCGCCTTGCCTGAACTCGGCCGAACTCCCTGGCCGACACGAGTGTCAGCTCGGGCAGGCAGGCAGGCTTTTTGCGAAGTCGTCAAGCATGAGAGTGCTTTAACCTGGTTTGCTGGACAGGTGGTGAACCAGCCGGTTCAGGTTTGATGTTGAACTTTTTCTGAATTCTTTTTAAGGATACCAGCCGTATCCTTCTGGAAGAAGGGGTAAGAAAAGATTTTAACTTCCTTTCCAGAACCCTTGGTTTAACCTCGCTTTCAATGGCAATAACCCCTTCCATGATAATCTTTTGCAGGAGCAGCTCACGGTATGTACGTTCCCTGATATTTTCGGCGAAGGGGATAAAGAAAAAATTTGCAAGAACGACTCCGTAAAGGGTAGAAGTAAGGGCAATCGGTAGGGTAGCCAGGATAATCGAAGTGTCCCCAACGCCGGCAAGCATACCGATAAGGCCCACCACACTACCTACCAGGCCAAAAGAAGGACATATTTCTGCCATGGTTCTTAAGACCCGCTCCGATTCTTCGCGCCGGATTTTAAAGAAATACATTTCGTTATTTAGAAAGTCTTTAATCTGAGCCCCTCGGAAGTTGTCTACCAGGAACCCCAGGGCACGACGTAAAAACAGGATAGACGTTTCATCCTCATCCTCCTGAAGGGAAAGGATCCCCCTCATCCTCCTTTTGACTGAGAGATCCACCATGATTTCGACAATATCCTCCGGCTCTTTTACCCGTGTTCTACATGAGGACCATAAAACCCTGCGCACAATGTTGATACGCTTCGTGCGAAAACAGATGAGGGTGGCGCCTAATGTGCCTCCCACTACGATTAACATTCCAGCCAGATTAAAATAAAGACCTACATTGCCATGAATGGCAAAACCCACACAAAAGAGGATGACACAAATGAGAAGGCCTATTATGTTCTTGCCTCCCATGGTCCATCCTTTCAAGCATTTGAGTATTGATCCGGGCATATGGAGTAATCTGCTAAAAATCATTTTTTGTACCTCCGATGTTACTAGTTACACGAATTATGTGAAAGTGATCAGCCGTCAGCGGATGAGGGCAAAAACCCCTGTTTTTAAGATAACGCTGGTATATTCTCGAGACTTATTGGTGTACCGTAAGGTCTTTCCCTGGTAATAATGATTTCCACCCGTCGGTTTGCGGCCCGGTTTTTAGCCGTGTTGTTTGACTTCACCGGCTGGAAATAAGAGTGACCGCTGAGATACAATTTGCTCGCAGGAACCTTCATTTCTTCAATGAAGAATCTAGCTACCGTACAGGCACGGACAACAGACAACTCCCAGTTAGAGGGAAAGAGAGCCGAATGAATGGGAGCATTATCTGCATGACCGACCACATTTACCATGTAGGGTGCCTTCTTAATTATTGGTGCGATCTCACTCAATTTATTTCTAGCCTCCGGGTTCAACTCAGCCTTGCCGGGTTCAAAAAGGAGATCACCGGTTAGAATAATCCTCACCGCCCTGTCCGCTATCAGATCTACGGAGGCAAAGTTATTCAAATGCCGGGCTCTTAAAGTCTTTTTACTCAGGTCATAAAGCTTGGGAATAGTAGGGGAATCATCAAAACTCGTGTCCGCATTGCTGAGCGCAGCAGCTTTTTTAGGACCCAGATTAAAACCTGTGCCCGTCCCCTCACTGGACAAAAATTCGCGTTTCGTAGAGTGATAGATGTACATGACCGCAAACAGAATAAACATGGTCATCATCAAATCCGACCAGGGGATTGACCAGTGGATGGTTTTGGGCATCTTGCGATGGAGAAAGATATCTTCATTCCCGGGGAAAACCAGATTAGTTGAGTCCTCTTCGGCTGGTTTAAGTGTCGGGGAAGATGGTTCTTCTGGCGGGACTGCTTCAGTACATTCGTGTTCCCCGGTCGTATCATATTCCAATTTATCAGGACCATCTTCTACCCATGACAAGATTTCTTCTAACTTAGGTTGAGGGAAAATTTGATCTTTTTGTATCTCTGTTTCGTTTTTGATAGTCATAGAGATGTCCTGGATATAGTTTGAACTACACTTAAGAAGCTAACTTTTCTTTTGCTTACACGAACTCTACTATTTAAGAATTATTAAGCAGTTTTCATGCCAGTTTGTGTCTTCGGACAGGTAGCGGGTGATGCCTGCGTACTTGTGAAAAAAACATATGATTTTGATTTGTTGAGTTTAAACCCAGATTTTGCAGTAGGCGTCGTGGCGAGGCATAGAAAACCGCAGCGAAACGCGCAGTTGGAGCGATTTTGCGACGAAGGCATATTAATAAATATGTTGAGGAGCAAAATCGTGAAACAAGCGTTGCAGCAAGGATTTTCAAGCCGCAGTAGATGGCTACTGCAAATTCTGGGTTTAAGATAAAATTTTTAGGGCAACCTGGGTAAAAGAAGGATTAGCAAAGAGGGCTGGGTAAGGATTAACTGATTGAAATATTTGAAAATTATATGGTTTAGGGGATATGGATAGAAGGTCTGTCTCAGTTTTTTAATCATGGCTCGGCAGAGAAAAAATTTCCGCAATTGGGGAAAATACTTCCGCCAGACAGCGAGCGATACACTTCTCGGTGGGAGCTAAGTTAAAGCTTGAGTAGCGGTGTGTTGGTTTTTAACCACTCTCTACGTTCCTGATAATCTGGGAGCGCTAAGGATACCAATTTCCAAAAATCTGGAGAGTGACTTTTAATCTTCAAGTGGCATAGTTCATGAACAACGATATAGTCTATAATAGAAACTGGAGCCATGGAGATTCTCCAATTAAATCTCAGTATGCCATTATTTGAACAACTGCCCCAGCGTTTCTTCTGATCCTTTATTTTAATGTCACGCGGTAGTACTCCCAGTCGCTTACCATACCGTTTAACCCTTTGTTCAATCGTCTGCCAGGTCCGGATCAAGCCTGTCTCCATGGATATAGCTATATCCAAACCGCTTAAGCTGTGCAATTACAGGCTGTTCAGAAAGAGTATCTTCGTTAAATTTATTTCTTGACATTTATTTCTACTTCTTTACTCGGATATTACCAGTTAATAATGATTGCATAAGCCCATTTTTTAGTTCTTTGGTTTTTTCTATGATCTCCTCATTTTTTTCAATGGCCTCATCTACAATCGATAAAATTTCAGCGATCTTTTTTTGCTCCAAAATGGAAGGAAGAGGAATTTTAATATTTGCAAGTGATGAAGCATTAACTCCACCCTGAGCGCTCCCACCCATCTGTTGTGTTATCTGTTTCCAATAAATGAAAGAATTAAATACTAAATAAAGAAAATGTGAATTTATTTGTTCCTTCACAACTACTCGTATAAGATGTGAAGCAAAAACAGCCTCGGGACAATCTTTTATTAGGTAACTTTTCCCTGTAGTTGCGCCTGTCCTTGCAAATAAGATGTTCCCTGATCTAATAATATATCTTTCTTTCAAAGAGTCCGGACATTTGCAATAAGGAACATTATTCCATATTACCCTACCATCCTGAATATCTGTTATTCGTAAGAATTTTGGACCAATTGGTTTTTCCACTGCGCTTGCCGTAAAACCATATTCTGGTTTTTCACAAACATCTTTAACTTGTACCACTCTCCAATCCACCGGAATCTCGCCAATCTCCGTTTTCTTAAATTTTATTTCAGTTCTTAAGCTTTCTACCTGTCCCACTATAACTTTTTCCTTATTACTTTTTACTTTCCTGAGTTCGTAAAACTTTTGTTATAAAATTCTGAAATTCTTCCTCGTATATTTCCGGTCTTACATCAC
>JAZFSJ010000323.1:0-2558 GCA_036446115.1 Thermodesulfobacteriota bacterium
CGATTGTCAATATAAAAATGAGAGGAGCAGTTGGCGGTTGTCAGTGGTACTATAGGCTGTTGCTCAATAAATTCCTTTGAGCGGTCATCAAAACGTTTTCTAACAAAGCGAAAAGGGGTTTGGACAACAGCCTGTATTATTTATATCTTAGCTCCAGTTCCTCCAGCTTTTTAATCTCATCTCTCAGCTCCGCCGCACGCTCAAACTCTAGCTCTTTTGCCGCTGTCATCATTTCTTTTCTCAACTTCTCCACCCTTTTTGGAATCTCATCTCTGGCAACATATTTCCCTCCCGCCTCTTCCACGGCAGAAACCGTATAGTAGTCAGCTTCGTAGACAGAACCCATAATGTCCTGTATAGATTTTTTTATCGTCTCCGGGGTTATTCCATGTTTTTGATTGAACTCTTTCTGCAGCTTTCTTCGACGATTGGTCTCATCAACCGCTTTCTTCATAGACCGGGTAAGCGTATCAGCATACATAATCACCCTTCCAGAGATATTGCGTGCCGCTCGCCCGCAGGTCTGAATGAGCGACCTTTCTGATCTTAAAAATCCCTCTTTATCCGCATCTAATATGGCAACTAAGGAAACCTCCGGCAGATCAAGCCCTTCCCTCAAAAGATTAATGCCAATGAGCACATCAAAGGTACCCAGCCTTAAGTTTCTTAGAATCTCTACCCGCTCCAAGGTATCAATATCCGAGTGGAGATATTTTACCTTGAGACCAAGATCGGCATAATACTCTGTGAGGTCTTCTGCCATGCGCTTGGTAAGTGTCGTCACCAGTGTCCTTTCCTGTTTCTCTATCTGTTTTTTCAACTCACTAAGGAGGTCGTCTACCTGATGGGTCGCAGGTTTTACCTCAATCTTGGGATCAATCAATCCTGTAGGTCTGATGACCTGCTCAACCACTTTTTTATCACTCTTTTCTATTTCATATTCACTAGGGGTCGCCGAGACATAGATTACCTGGTTTACCACCTGCTCAAACTCCTCAAATCTAAGGGGTCTGTTATCAAGGGCAGAAGGCAGGCGAAATCCGTACTCAACCAGGGTCGCTTTCCTTGAGCGGTCTCCCCGATACATCCCGTTTAACTGGGGAATCGTCACATGACTTTCATCAACAAAGAGGAGAAAATCAGAAGGGAAGTAGTCAAGCAATACTGCCGGTGGCATCCCCGGTCTCCGGCCATCCAGATGGCGAGAGTAATTCTCTATGCCCGTACAGTAGTCAATTTCCTCCATCATCTCTAAATCGAACCTGGTTCTTTCCCTCAGTCTCTGTTCCTCAAGCAGTTTATTCTGAGAAGCAAGCTCTTCCAATCTTTGCTTGAGTTCTTCCCGTATAGCCCTGATGGCGGTTTTCAATCTACCCTTCCCCGTTACATAATGGCTGTTAGGATAGATGGGAACCTTATTCAATTTCCTTAATCTCTTTCCCCTCAACGGATCAATCTCTGAAATTGCGTCTATGGTGTCACCAAAAAATTCTATCCTAATAGCCCGGTCTTCCTCATAAGCCGGAAAGATCTCTACCACGTCCCCCCTGACCCTGAAGGTGCCGCGGGAAAAATCAATATCATTCCTCTCATACTGTATCTCCACCAACCTGCTCAGGATTTCCTCCCTTGAAACCTCCGCCTGATCCTGGAACAACACCAGCATACCCTTATACTCTTCCGGAGATCCCAATCCATAGATACAGGAAACACTTGCCACAATGATCACATCCTTCCTCTCCAAGAGTGAATAGGTGGCAGAATGGCGCATTTTATCAATCGTATCATTGATGGATGAATCCTTTGCAATGTAGACATCAGTGGACGGCAGGTAGGCCTCCGGCTGGTAGTAGTCATAGTAACTGACAAAATATTCCACCGCATTGTGCGGAAACAACTCTTTAAATTCTCCATAGAGCTGTGCAGCCAGAGTTTTATTGGGGGCAATTACCAGGGTAGGTTTCTGTACACGCTCCACCACTTTAGCCATGGTAAAGGTCTTACCCGAACCGGTCACACCCAAAAGCACCTGATACCCCTCCCCCTGCAACACTCCTTTGCTCAATTTCTCTATTGCCTGGGGTTGATCGCCTTGGGGTTTAAAAGTGGTAACAATGGTAAAAGGAGGCATGAAGGTCTCTTGAAATCTAAAACATATTCCAGTTGAGGATTACGAAGGCTATTTATTGTTTGCTTTGAAACATTAGCACTTTCGTGCTTCCTTCGTTTAACGGCCTTTGGCCGTGAAACAATGCCACCCGTTTCACGGGTGGTAGTTTACTTGCGCTATAACGGTTGGTTATTTGTTATGCGGTTACACCGTTTGTTTCGTATTTCGTTAAACGGTTGCGTTGAAACTTACGATTGTTGAATGCGGTTTTAGAAACAATACGTTACACAACTTACACTTTTCAGACTCCATTCATAACCGATATCCCGAATCACGGCACGAGTTGCGCAACCGCAACCATTCGACGAAACCCTAATTTTATTTATCTCTGCGGACTCCTCGTGCTCTGCGGTGAATAGTTACTTTACCTCCCAGTTTGTACCCTGGG
>JAZFSJ010000324.1:0-2410 GCA_036446115.1 Thermodesulfobacteriota bacterium
CTTGCCCATAGCAGATTACCATTTATTCAGTTTGTGTATACCCAGAACCAGAAATCCTTTGTGGATAGCTTTATCGACATGTTTGAATACTATGGGGGAGTCACAGAGATACAATCCATAGATAACCTGAAATCAGGTGTGATTAAACCTGACCTGTACGACCCCAAATTGAATAAATCTCTACAAGAAATGATTGAATACTACGCTACATTTATTGACCCCTGCCGGGTTGCTAGAGCTACTGATAAAGGTAAGGTGGAGAGAATGGTTCCATCAGCCCGGGAGCTGTTCCGTATGCTGAAGAAGATTCATCCAACAGCAGATATTCATACACTGAACGAGTATGCCCTTAGATGGTGCACAGAAGAGTATGGGCAGCGAGAGCATGGCACCACTAGAATGCCGCCAATGGAAGTATTTGAGGAAACTGAAAGAGAAACCCTTAAAAAACTGCCTGAAGAGCGCTTTGAAGCCCCGATATGGAAGCCAGCCCATGTGCATCGAGGTGATCAGTTTTTTAGTTTTGATAAACTAAGATATTCGCTGCCTGAAGCCTACAAAGGTCTGGATGTGTGGGTGAGGTACACAGAGAGGAACAAACTTCTGCGTGTTTTTTTGGGTATAAGATTGATCCGTGAATATGTTGTTACAGGAAAAGCAGTTAACTACGTACCTGAGGATTTTCCTGAAGGCAAAAGAGAAATGATGAACGGAGGTTTTCCAAGATATCTGATGAGAAAAGCACAGGTTTTTGGAGAGACGAGTTGCAGACTAATTGAATCGGTATTAGAACCCCATGCTTATCTGAACTGTAGAAGAGCGCAGGGTATCCTGGCTATTATGAAAGAGTATAGAGGGAAACCTTTCTATGATCAAGTGTGCCGCAGAGCCTTACACAGAGGGGTTAAACTGCCGCGCACCTTTAAGGCTATGCTAAAAGTTGAGGAAAAGCAGTTGGTGCTGGATATGGGGATAAATATTTCAGAATTGGGCAGACAAATGGTCAGGGATGTAACCTATTATACCAATTAAAACTAAAGGAGAGTGAAATAGAGATCAGACAACATCTGGAGAAAAACTTAAAGAGACTGAAAATGCCAGGTTTGGTGTACAATCTGGAGTTGAGACTGCAAGAGGCCACGGATAATCAATTAGGCTATCTGGAGTTTCTTTCTCTGCTCATTCAGGATGAGATTGTCAATCGTGAAAGTAATAATTTACAAAAGAGTGTCAGGGCGGCAGGGTTTGGGATAATAAAAACCTTTGAAGGGTTTGATTTTCGGTTTAACGAGGAAGCCTTATCCTCTTCGCTCATACGGGACCTGGCCAGCTGTCATTTTGTAGAACAAAAGAGGAATCTGGTTGTAGCAGGGCCATCTGGAATAGGGAAAACACACATAGCTAAAGCAATCGGGCATGAAGTATGTAGAAGGGGAGAAAACGTTATTTTCAAGAAAACGAATAAGTTGTTACAGGAACTGATGGAGATTCCCCAAAGTGAGCGTGCTGTGAGATTACTCAGAAAATGCCTTAAAGTGCAACTGCTTATTCTTGATGATTTTGCCTTCAGTAGATTAGACCAGAAAGAATCTGAAACACTCTATGCGCTTGCTGATGAGAGGCTTGGGAGGGCTTCAACAATTCTTACGTCAAACAGACCTCCTCAAGATTGGTATGGCATTTTCCCTGATCCTGTTATAGGGCAGGCAATTCTGGATCGTTTAGTGTCAAGTGCAGTAAAAGTGATCACAACAAAGGGAAGGTCATATCGGAAAGAAGGAGAGTTTGGAACCTAATGAACATTGACTTATGGCATAACATCGGGTTAAAAGGCGAATTGGCCAAGAAAGATATATACGCACATCATTTTACTGATTTTTCGCATCAAGACTTACGGGAAGGCCCGTTGGCGTCAATTCTGTCGATGGAAAGGGTGTGTGTGATGATTCTCAATAAAACCAGCTTCATATCGGCCTCTCAACGCATTTTATTGGGGCATAAGGTATTTAAGCACCCTGAAAATTATGTTCACCGCGGCTATGGATATGGCATGAAACTTTCAGAGCTAAGAAAGGAGGGAACAAGAAAAGAAAAAAGCAACATTTCAAGTTTCATCGTCAGGGGTTACCCACAAGTGTCCGCCGGCTGGGCTTTGGGGCCCACCACCGGACCCATGTGGATAACCCACGAGAGGGCCACAGATATACCTGAATGGGATTTAAAAGGGGTTGCTGCAATTGACAAGAGTATGAAAAGCGTTTAGATTAGATGCAGGGTACCACCAGTAGGGGTGGGGAATCTTAATTACCCTGGGGTGGGGAATATGATTACCCTGGACAAAAAACGGTTCAAATATATGTTCTCTTGTCTCTTCATCCATGCCATGCCCGGTATCACTTACAGCAAGCAT
>JAZFSJ010000325.1:0-6005 GCA_036446115.1 Thermodesulfobacteriota bacterium
TGGGCTCTCTCTTTGCCTTTCAGGCCTACCTGGGGTATGTATTCGGTCCAGCACAATTCTTAGCCAACGCAAACCTTCAATTGCACAATGCTCTCGCAGCACTTACACGAGTCTCTGCCCTCTTTGACATCGTTCCGGAAGAAAAGGTGGGAACTGGTATAACAGTCGAGCGCCTGACAGGAGAGATTGAGTTTAAAGACGTCTCTTTCTCCTATGGTGTTGGTGAACCAGTGCTCAAGGACATCTCCTTTCACGTCCGTCCCGGGGAACATCTCGCTATTGTGGGTTCCAGCGGTGTGGGCAAGACCACCCTGGTGAGCCTTATTCTCCGTTTCTACAAACCCACTTCAGGTGAGATCTACTTTGATGGCCGACCAGTATCGGACTATGAATTACTCTCCTTACGCCAGCGGATCTCCTATGTTTTGCAGAATACACTTCTTCTCTCAGGAACTATTATGGAAAATCTCCGCTATGGGAATACCCAAGCCAGCGAGGTGGAAGTTGTTCGAGCTGCCAAGGTGGCCGGTATACACCATTTTGTTACATCCCTGCCCGCAGGCTATCAATCCGAGATCGGTGAGAATGGGGTCAACCTCTCAGAAGGACAAAGGCAGCGACTCTCCATCGCCCGGGCGCTGGTTAAGGATCCAGACATCCTGGTGCTGGATGAGCCAACCTCTGCGCTGGACAGTCTGACGGAGAAATCAATTTTCAACCTGCTTCCTGAGCTCGTCAGGGACAAGACCCTCTTTGTCGTGGCAAATAGCCTCTCTACCATTGAGAATTCGGATCGCATTCTTGTACTAAACGAGAATAGACTGGTAGCCACTGGCACGCATCAGTCACTCTTTAAAACCGATGATTATTACCGTTCATTAGTAACGCACCAGCATTTCAGCCCCAAAACAGAACCATCCCAGGTAAAGCAGGGGTATATATAAATCCGAATATCGAAATCCAAAATCCCTGGCCCAGACCTGAATTTTACAGTTTAAGTTCTATCGCTTAAGCTGCTTCTAAGGTATCTTAGACTATTCCAGATTCACATCGCGCCCCTGGCTCAGACCTGGGTTATCTGGTGTCTAACATCCCACCGAGGAGTCGCGCCAGGTGGGCAGGGCAGGCCGAAATAAATTCAAAATTGGCACATCCGGCGGCCTTTTCGGTTGTTTGTGGATGAGTCATCACTTCCCGAACATCCCTCCAAGTAAGGACTCTACACGCAGGTTCTCATTCCAAAATATTTTCCTCAAAAAAATATAATTATTCCTTACCCAGAATACTCCAATTGCAGTTTCAAAACAGATGCAACTTACTGAATTATAATGCAATTATATTGTGTACTAAAATTGTAATAAATCACTAAAGATAATTATAGATTGTCCGATTAAATATATCGTAGCTTTCTATTGCCAAAGAAAAAGAAACAGGCAATAGAATTACCCTATAAGACAAAATCTTTACGTACATTCTTTTCTTTTAAGAAAAGGAGAATACCAAATGAACCATCTTAAAGTGAGGTGTGGGGTACTGGTACTTAGTGTGATAGTTGCCAGCGTTCTGTGTAGTTCCTCCCTAGCGCATGCCAAAACTATCACACAAGCGAAATATGTAGTTTTACTTACCGCAAAGCTTGGACTGGAAAAATTCCTGCTACCTGAAGAAGCGATTAAAATCTTAAAGTCTTTCTATGTTGTGCCGAGGAGAGGATGGCAACTCGATCAAGATGTCTCTTGTGAGCTTCTAGATGAAGTCCAGGTCTTGATGATTAAGTCGATCCTGAAAGGACGTATCAAGGATGAGTGTTGTGATATTCCACCATTTATGGACGATTTATCTGATAAGTATAATATTTGCCCTGAATCCAAGGAGGTAATCTACTCAACGGAAGCCAGTCCCAGTCCCCCTCCTCCCATTGACCCTGTATTACAGCGTTCTGGATCTGGCAAGGGAAGTGTTTCTGAGTAATCGCAGCTCAAGTTCGTTATAATAGTCCCAGAGAATTTTTTAAGGAGTACCTTATGCTTGATACATTGGAGGAAAGAACCAACAAAGAGATACACCTGAGGGATTATCTCAATGTCATCCTCAGGAGAAAGTGGGTCTTGATATCATTCCTTGTGGTTGTGGTGGTAACGATAATGATACGCACCTTTAGTATAAGGCCGACCTTTCGGGCCACCTGTCAAGTTTTAATCGAGCGGGCAACCCCTAAGATAGTAAAATTCGAGGAGGTGTTGGCACTAGATGCCAGGTATGGCGACGAGTATTACGAGACGCAATATGAAATCTTAAAGAGCAATCTTATAGCCCAGCAGGTCATTAAGGAGCTTAATCTTACTGATCATAAGGAATTTAACCAAGATTTTCAAAACAATGTCTTCAGTCCTAAAAGGACCCTGGCCAGCCTATTGAGTAGGATTAAAGCCCTGTTTTTATTCTCCAATGTAAAAGCAGAGTACACGTCGAACAACGACACCCGACTCATCCACTCCTACTTGCGTAGACTCTCGATCCACCCCATTGAGGGCAGTCGTCTCGTTAATATAAATTTTGAGAGTTATGACCCGGAGCTTGCTGCTCTGGCAGCCAATCTCCACGCCCAAAAGTACATAGAGAACACCTGGGAGAGAAAGTTCACTACCACCCAGGAAGCGATCAATTGGCTTAAAAGACAGATAAAGGGGGTAAGGAAAAAGCTTGAGGCGTCTGAAGAGCAGCTTCAGGCGTATAGAAAGAAAAATGACCTTGTCTCACTAGATTTTGGGGAAAGGCACAATATCATCATCCAAAAGCTCAGCGATCTTAACAATACCCTTACCAGGGCAAAGACCACCCGCATTGAAAAGGAAAACATCTACAAGGAGCTCAAAAGAATCTCCAAAGACCCTGCGATGATTGAATCGATACCAGCCGTTCTCAATAATCCACTCATTCAGGAGCTTAAGGCACAGGGTATCAAAAAAGAGGGGGAATATTCAGAGTTATCCCAGAAATATGGACCAGAGCATCCCCGGATGATACAGCTGAGAAGCCAGACAGAACAGATTCAAGACAAGATAGCCCGTGAGATAAAAAAGATAGCACAAAGCATTAAGACTGAGTCTCGTATCGCCCTGGCCAAAGAAAAATCGCTAGAGAGAGCGCTTTCAGAACAGAAAAAAGAGGCCCTTGATCTCAACCAGAAGGATATCCAGTACAATTTACTAAGGAGGGATGTGGATACCAATTACTCCATATATGAGAGCTTACTTAATAGGCTCAATGAGACAACGCTTGCTGAGGAGTTGGAGGTAACCAATATAAATATCGTGGCTCAGGCCATTGTGCCAGATAGTCCAGTGAACCCAAACAAATTACGTAGCTTCATGCTGGCCATGGTCTTAGGTCTTATGGGTGGGATGGGGCTTGTGTTTTTCTTTGAGTACTTCGATAGCTCAATCAAAAGATCCGAGGATATTGAGGAAAAACTTGGTCTGCTGTGTTTAGGGCATGTGGAACCTTTGGAATCTGATGGTTCCGAAAAGCTGATAACGCTCCATGATCAGGAGTCCATCATTACCGAGGAGCTTCACACCATCGCAACCAATCTCCTCTTTGCTACCCCCCATAGACCGAATCAGGTCTTCCTCATTACCTCCGCTCTACCCCAGGAAGGCAAAACGTTTCTGGCAACCAACCTTTCCGTGATTTTGAGTCGACTAGGGAAAAAGGTGCTCCTTATTGATACTGACATGAGAAATCCCACTGTTCATTCCCTTTTTAAAACAGAAAAAGCTCCAGGCCTTTCCGATTACTTGGTACATGGTGGGATGCCTCTTGCCCATGTTCGACACACCCCGATAAGTGACATCACTGTAATGTCTGCTGGCACTTCTGTGTCCAACCCCTCAGAGCTTCTTATGTCTCAGAGGATGATCTCTTTTATTACTACTATGAGAGAGAATGGAGTCTCTGTCATCCTTGATGCACCTCCAGTAATGATGTTGAGTGATACACTGAGCTTAGCACCGTTAGTTGATGGGGTGGTCATGGTTGTCAAGAGCGGCGTTACCCCGTGCACAACTGTTCAAAAAACTGTTCAACAACTTGCCAAGGTAAACGTCAGACCCATTGGGGTGGTGCTCAACAAGCATGACATCGCGCACGAAAGCTACTACCGTGACAACTATTACCGATATTACCGAAAAGCAGAGAATAGAGAGCGCGCAGTGGCGGTTTAGACAACAGACGATTTCCGAGTCTATAATAAGAAGTGGTGTCATAGGCCTGGTTGTCTTTTCCCCCTTAGCCCTGGGGAGTGTCCACCCTTGGGCCTATACCCTTATAGAGGTAGTGGTACTCTCACTCTATCTTTGCTGGGTGATTCAGTTTTTGAGTGGCTCCTTCCAGGAGTATGAGCCCAGATGGAGGCTGAAGGTTGTCAAAACCCCCCTCTCACTCTTCTTGAGTGTGGTGATTGGGATCGTCCTTTTACAGATTTGCCCCTTACCTTCCTGGTACATAGCATGGATCTCACCTTCCACCCATAAACTTTATCTTTCTACCCTCATGAGTGGAACGGCAGCTACCCAAACACTTTCGATCTCCCCCTGGACAAGCACCCGGGAACTCTATAAGCTGCTTACCTACATCGGTATCTTTTATCTTGTAATCTATCACTTCAGAAATAGGGTGTGGATTCACAGGCTCGTCAAGGCCATAGTGATAACCGGATTCTTTGTAGCACTAGTGGGACTACTTCAGCACTACGGAACACCGGATAAAATATATGGCTTTCGAGACGCTTCTTACTCCCAGCCCTTCGGCCCATATATAAACCGCAATCACTTCGCGGGATACATGGGAATGACCATATGTGTGACCGTTGGGGTTCTCCTGTCGTTTGTGCTTATGCCCCACCCTCCACCAGACAAGTGGCGCTCTTTCCTCGCATGGTGGGAAGTGAGGATACCTCAGGTTGTCTTGCTAGGCTTCAGTGTGGTGGTGATGCTCGTTTCGCTGGCCCTTTCTCTTTCCAGAGGTGGCATGATCTCGTTGCTGTGTGCCACACTTTTTTTGGCGTATATGATAGTGACCCGAAAGAGACGCCTATCCTTAACACTGCTTGTGGTCCTCTTTTCTCTCTTTCTCTCATACCTTCTCTGGCTTGGGATGGGGCCTGTGATAGAGCGGATGTCCACCCTCAGGTATTGGGACACCCTCATAGGAAATCGTCCCCAGCTATGGCAGAGTACAGTTGCTATCACCAGAGATTTTCTCCCCCTCGGCACCGGTCTTGGCACCTTTAGATATATCTACCCTCTCTATACCACCACAGATACCCCCCTTAAATACGATCATGCTCATAATGATTACCTGGAAATCTTTTCTGATCTCGGTCTGATAGGTGGAGTTATCTTATGCGGGGGTCTCTTGTGGTTTTTGCTTTGGCTCCTTAAAAAGTGGTCGCAGCGCAGGCACCCCTATGTGGTGGGGATCTGTCTTGGGAGTCTTACAGGGGCTCTCTCCCTCCTCTTTCACAGTAGTGTAACTTTTAACCTGCACATCCCTGCAAATGCCCTTTTGTTCTTCGTCCTTCTTGCGGTAGGCTTTAATACCGTCTTTCTGAAGGGAGAAGGAAGAAGGGGTATGGAGGTGATAAGTCCCACAAGGGATATTTCCCTATCGAGAACATGGGGACGCCTTCTCTTGTGTCTATCACTTTGCGGGCTTCTGATCTTAGCTGGGTCAGCTATCCGCAATTACTTGGCAGAGAAGGCCTTAGAGGAGGTAAGACAAAAAGTCACTCTCTCCATTCACGACACTCAATCCCGATGGGTTGATGCTGACATACTCTCTCGTGTGCAAAGAGCAAAAAAATATGCACCAGGTTATGCCCTCCCCCACTATTTCCTCGCCAAGGCTTATGAGCAGATGGCCCTTGACCAGAGTGGGCGGGAGGCAGCAGACTTTTTGGATCTCGCCTCTAAAGAGTATAGACACGCCATCGATCTGGAACC
>JAZFSJ010000326.1:0-2283 GCA_036446115.1 Thermodesulfobacteriota bacterium
GACGTTGTTGACTAGGTTGACTTACTCAGCGCACAGTAAAAAGGGGGATGCAATTGTTATATCCTACTTTTTATGGCCTAATGGCATAATATAGAGAGGTATTTCATCTTCACTTAATTCCAAACAGCTTCGTATCCCTTTTTCATTAAGACTTCCTACAAAACGAGTTCCTAAATCTAGAGCGTTTGTTATCAAATATATGTTTTGTCCAATCGTTCCCGCTGTGGCATGTGCAGTATTTATTTTTACCTCTCTGCTTAAAAAAGTCGGGAGTCTGGATAAATCTCCAGTTAATAGTAACACCAGAGATGCAGTTTTGGTTCCTCTTGCACCAGATTCTGCACCGATATCATTTTTTGCATTTTCAGCGGAACGCACTATCAATTTATTTAGTGTGGCATCATACAAATAAATACCCATGTTGGAAAAAACGTACAAATTTATTAACTCTTTTGCAAAAGGCGATGGTGCCGTTCGCCTTCCATCTTCCCTGTTGACTCCGTTTGCTGACCATAGAATTGTTGATAATTCCTTTACGCTAATTTCTTTTTCTGAAAAATATTTTGTAGATTCCCTTAACTCATACGCTTTAATTAAACTAACGTCCAAACTTGAGTCTGGCTTTTCAAGTAGAATGTCAGCGCCCTTCGGTAAATCAGAAAAATATCTGGCTGGAACGGTGTGGCAAGATACTTTTAACAAAATCAATGACAACAATATAAAAATATTTCTTTTCATAATATAACTCCTTTTCTTTAAAACAAAAAAATCCTACCAGCATTCTTCCAGTTTGTAAAGGAAGAGGTACTATGATGTATGATGCAGGATGTAAGATACAGGGAGCAAGATGCAGGATACAAGATGCAGGATACAAGATGCAGGATGCAGGATAGAATAGTCCACAGTCCGCGGTCCACAGACCACATAAGGAAAAATCCGAAATTCTAAATCCCTGGCCCAGACCTGATTTTGACAAATTAAGTGTTATCACTTATGCCTCTAAGATATCGCCGTGACCATAGGATATCTCAGAGCAACGTCGCACCCCTGGCCCAGACCTGGGTTATCTGATGTCTAGCATCCCACCGAGGAGTCGCGCCAGGGCGGGCAGGGCGGGCCTAAACAAATTGTATCACGCCTAGTTGCTTGGCCGTCTGCAGCCAGGCCACATTTTATGATCATGTTTGTTTGACATACAAAAGGAATTTTCCTATACTTATCCTATCAAAATGCGAGTTCTTTTAATAACCTATTTATTCATGAGGTGACCTATGGGCGCACTGCTAAACGTTCACAGTGAAGTCGCACGCGTTCTTAACAAACACTTTCCTCTTCAGAGGGTAGAGCTCAAATACCCATTTCCGGTTCGGCCGCGACGGGCGCTTGGTCTGGTAAAACTTGACGGTGAGGTGTATAGCACTGACAAGCTACAGCGCGTCGTGTGCATGCGCATAACCTTGCCGGTGTATATGAAGGTCTATTCAACCTTCATCCGTCCCAAGATCGAATATGATCTGCCGGCTCTTATATGCGAAGTGGTGTATACCGGCAGCAAGCTGTTAGTGGTGCTTGATGTTCACCGCACCGGAGATGTGGCGGAACTGGAAAAGGACAGGGCATTTTTTGACGGGCTGATGGACATCAGAAGCCGCTATGACGATCTGTTGCGCTTTCAAAAGCAGGCCAAAGGCAGCGTCGCGAATCTGGTACAATCCCGGGCAACATGCCGGCTGGGCATTACCGCCGAGCATGAGGAACGGGCTCTTGCGCTGGTCAAGGAATACCTGGATGCTTTTGGGGAGTATGTGACCCGTTCCCAGGTCCTGGGCAGTGAAGAGCTTGAAACCGTGAAAAGAGATTTTGAGAGCTACCTGCAGTCGGTTGTCGAACACGATCCCGGAGTCAAAGGCAATAAAGTCCTGTTCGGAGAGAAGGAAGGCGTGGAGAGGGCGATGGATATATTTTATGGTATTTAACCCAAAATCTGGGTTTTAAAAACTAGATGCTGGATACTGAATTAAGCAAGTGCGGATTTTGGATTTCTAATTGCGGAAGGTTAAGTGGAATGAGTGGTGTTCCGGATTGATCCTTGACATTGGACAACAAATCAATAATAATATCAAATCTCCACTTTTAGCTGAGGAGATTTTGTCCAAATTAAAAGTTTGACCCTAGTTTTTTTTATATGAGGAGGTACGTATGAGTGAGGAGTATGCATTTCCACCCTACATTGAAAAAGCAGAAGAGATGATAAAAGAATTCGGCGGAACAGTCATGGAGGAA
>JAZFSJ010000327.1:0-4746 GCA_036446115.1 Thermodesulfobacteriota bacterium
CCAAACCTCCAAAATATACCATTAAATGCCTTCCTATAACAATAAATTCTCTAATTTCTTAATTGCAATTTCGTATTTTCTTTTGGGGCCTACTGTTTGCAAAAAAATTATAACACTCATTTAACAGTTGAGTTTGTTCCCCATCAGCAGGACCGGGTTTTGGGCAATAGCTTTTACTGCATACTCTTTTTGCCTTAACTTTAGAGGTTCTCAATGGTAACGTCGACGCATAGGATAGGGGCTTGATTAAAGCACCTTAATGGTTTAAAGTATAGATAGTTTTAAGAAACCTTCTTTTTGTTTGCAGGCCACTAGCAAGAAAAAGATTACTGATAGGGAAAGAATTGAAACAGCAAATGGATGATAAACGAAGCAAAATCCTAGAAGAGGAACTAAAAGCCTCTCAGGAGAGGAGATATCGAGATTTATTTGAGCGGGTGAGGCATGGTTTATTTGTGAGCACCAAAGACGGCAGATTTATTGACTGCAATCAGGCCATGCTCGATATGCTAGGTTATGAAAGCAAGGAAGAGTTTTTATCAATCAATATTGAAAAGGACCTCTATGTAAACCCTGAAGACAGGAGAAGGTTTCAGAGGGAGATTGAAGAAAAGGGGTATGTTAAAGACTATGAGATTAATTTTAAGAAGAAGACAGGAGAAGAGATTTCTGTATTAGTTACCTGTAATTCACTGTTGGATAACAAGGGAGAGGTGATTGGATATCAGGGGTTGAACATAGACATCACTGAGCGGAAGAGGATGGAAAGAGAAGTTCGAGAGGCCACCAAGAGATTTCAAAAAATTTCCGAAATGGGAGATGATGGAATTATTGTATTTGATCAAGTCTACCAGATTGAATTTGCCAATATGATGGCGGTGGACATTACCGGTTTCTCTCAAGAGGAGTTGATGGGAATGGATTTTAACCTGCTCCTAAACGAGAGGGATCAGAAATTCTTAGCAGATATGCATTCTGAGGTAGGAGAAGACGAAAACCGGAGGCTTTGCCTCGAGATGGAGATTAATACTGCTGCAGGTGGGAGCAAAGAGGTTGAGGTTTGTATTACCATTGCTAAAGGTGAAGGGCGTGGGTTAAGGACATACGCCTATATCAGGGATATTACCCTGAGAAAAAAGATGGAAAGAGAGATTAGAGAAGCAAATGAATTCCTTTCTAAAATGATAGAGAGCTCAGTGAATTGTGTGGTTGCAACCGACATGAAGGGAGACATACTCATATTTAACAAGGGGGCAGAGAAGCTTTTGGGGTATAAGACGGAGGAAGTGGTTGGCAAAATGAGCATTAGGAATGTTTATCCTCCCGGAGTGGCAAAGGAGGTAATGGAAAAGATGAGGAGCCCGGATTATGGAGAAGTCGGTAGGCTGGAATCGCTCCCCATGGTGCACAAGAACAGAAAGGGGGAGGCGATTGACGGTAGCCTTTCAGCCTCTATAATCTATGACAATAAAGGCAATGAGATAGCAACGGTAGGTATTTTTACAGATTTAAGGCCGAGACTTAAAATGGAAGAAAGGCTTCGTGAAGCCCAACAACAACTGTTACAGTCGGAGAAACTGGCAGCCATGGGCAGACTTACTTCACAGGTTGCCCATGAGCTAAACAACCCCATTTATGGAATAATGAATACCCTGGAGCTTCTTAAGACCGAAATACCTTCCGACAGCAAGAGAAGAAGAATTCTTGACCTGTCACTCTCTGAAACCCAGAGGCTTTCAGAGATGTTGCGCAGCATGTTAAGCTTCTCCAAACCGCAGGAAGAGGTAAGAAGAAAAATCGATATTAATAGATTGATAGAGGATATTTTGCTCTTTCTTGAAAAACAGTTAAGAGAATCCAATGTAAAGATAAAAACTAAACTTAACCAAAACATTTCTCACATTACTGCATCACCCAATCAGATTAGGCAGGTGATATTGAATATCGCTGCCAACGCCAAAGAGGCTATGCCCAAGGGGGGGACGCTCACCGTAGAGACGCTTTCCAAAAACAATCAGATTGTAATTAAAATAAGAGATACGGGGGTTGGCATACCGGGGGAGATAAGAGATAAAATTTTTGATGCGTTTTTTACCACCAAACAGAAGATAAAGGGAGTAGGCCTTGGCCTGTCTGTATGCTATGGAATAATAAAAGATCATGGCGGAGACATCCGGGTAAAGAGTAAAACAGGTGAAGGGTCAACCTTTTCTATTATCCTTCCTCAGAAACCTTCCTCCAAGTAAAGTCATTGAATTGAATTATTGATAAGAACTCGCTTTTTGATGGGGTAAGTATAGAAAGATTAAATGTAAACCCCACCTGTTGTCCCTGTAGGGCCTTTTTTACATATAGGCTTCAAACGGGACTTCGATGAGCTCAGTCGAACCGTAGTCAGGGTCGCTATAATTATCATCCCAGGGTGGGATTTGAGAATCGGAGTAATCCGCATAGAGTTCTGCTGGTGGGGAATGTATCTTAGGTGGAGGTCTGCTTTTAACCTCCCCTGGCTGCGCTCGGCCAAGCCACAGACCTACATGTTGACACCAATAGAGCGCTGGGAAGATATTTTTGATATTTGCGCAACCATCATCGCAGAGGACTCTTTAAGTTATAGTACCGAAAAATAGTTGGCTAAATTTATATTGACATATAGAAAATATGTGCTATTCTGTGTCTGTATAATAGTAGTGCGTTGGTAATGTTTAAAGGTACTTTCGGTGAATAAAAATACAATAAGTGCTCTGGGTCAAAAAGAAGCTGAAATTGTAGCACGGCTTTCATATGAAGAAAAGGATATTGTAACAGTTCAGGAGCTGGACTCCTATTTACCTGTTGATTTTCAATATCGAAAACAAATGGTTTATAACCTAAAGAAAAAGAAAATTTTAGTCCCTATCAAACGAGGGGTTTATATATTTGTGCCTTTAGAGTCTGTGCCGACCGGACGTCGCGTTAATGAATTCTTGATTCCATCGATTTTCTTTCCCAAAGATAACTACTATGTCGGCTACTCAACTATGTTTAATTATTATAACTTTACTGACCAGCAGTTCCAGATAGTGTATGTTCTCAATACCACGCTTTGTAGGAAAAGAACTATTGCAGGGTTATCATTTAGATTTATGAAAATTCCTTCTGAGAGGGTTTACGGGGCAGAAAAAATAAACATAAAGAATAAAGAAGTTATTGTCAGTTCGAAAGAAAGGACGCTGATCGATCTCATTTATTTTAATAAACCTGTTGGTGGCATTGAAGCAGCCAGTGAAATATTTGAGCGATTTGTCCAAGAAAAGAAATGCGATATTAAGAAGCTGATTGAATATGCCGTACGATTTCCCAACATCAAAACAAGAAAAAGAATAGGTTTTGTTCTTGAAAAAGCGGGAATATCTGATGCCTTGTTAAAGCCACTTGAAAAAAGCGTCAAAAACACTTCGCTAATTTCGTTTTCAAATTCTCGCAAAGGGACAGTCAATAAGAAATGGAGAATAATTATTAATGCTCCACAATGATAAAGATAAATTTTCTAAATTAGTTGATCGCACAGCTTCCCTGACAGGATTTTATGCGCCATTGATGGAAAAAGATTATTACCTGACGCTTATTCTTTCTCGTATCAATGAACTTTCTGATAATCTGATTTTCAAAGGCGGTACATGTCTTAATAAAATCTACTATTCTTATTACCGTTTAAGTGAAGACTTAGATTTTAGTATGCGATTACCGGGTTATACGACTACTCGCGGTGAAAGGCGAAGGTGTATACAGCCAGTAAAAGATAATATCGAAGAGTTTGCAAATCAGTTTAATATGCGGATAGAAGGGGCACAGAATGCCGGACGAAATGAGTCAAAACAATATATTTATTGCTTTATATATGATTCTGTAACAGTACCATCACAACAAACAATAAAATTTGAGATAGGCCTTCGCTTTAATCCAATTAGTGATACGGAAACGCGAGGGGTTAAACATAAATTCGTACATCCATTTACCGATGAGCCATTATTTGATGGTGGAAAAGTAAATTGCTTGTCTTTAGAAGAGATTGTAAGCGAGAAACTGCGGGCTGCGGCAATTCGTCAGACTATCGCTCCGCGCGATTTCTATGATCTTGATTTTATTTTGCGAAATGGGTTTAGCTTGGGCAATAAGAAGGTCATGAAACTCTTTAAAAAGAAGCTAGAGGAAGACGGGGGAAATACAGATTTATCAAAATATAAGATTAATCTTGGCCGCTCGGATGAAGAAATAAAAGACATGCGTTCAAGAATAGAAAATGAGTTGTTTGATGTTCTGACGCCCGGCGAACGGGATAATTTTGAACTTGATAAAGCGCTTGCAAGAATTAATAAGGCGAATTTAAAGTTATGAGAAGTCCCTTTTTGATGAGGTGATTAAACAGCAATTATATATTGATAAGAACTCGCTTTTTGATGGGGAAAGTATAGAAAGATTAATCTTGTGCGTCAAGACAAAAGCCATAACAAGATGTAGGACTATGTCTCGTGCGTCATTTGAGAGAAAATTGAGAGAGAGTGATCAGGAAGAGCCTGCCCGCCTTGCTCGAGCTCGGCCAGGGAGCGCAGCCAGGGAATAAAGCCAAAATTTAAGACCGATAAGTGGAATTTATGTAAACCCCGTTAGAAGCTTTGAAAAGGGGGAGGTGCATAGACAACTTACGTCAATTTGTTTATCATAATTTACAGTGGGTATATTATAAAAGATTGATTATGTTTTAGT
>JAZFSJ010000328.1:0-9698 GCA_036446115.1 Thermodesulfobacteriota bacterium
GAATCCTCCTAGGTTGGTACTCACAAAGTTTTCCGGGTACAGCATGGGGGATTTTCCACACACGAGCCATCGTGAACCACTGGGAGCGGTTGTGGCAGCGAGGGGACCTGTCATCACAATAAATCGGCTATCGGGATGAAAAGCATCTATCTCAGGTGATGTTTCATCCCAATAGATTTTTTCCCCAATTCCTTTGCCGCCGATAAAACGCTCGCTGTAATCTGCGGTTTCCATTTGGGAGATCTTCCTATTGCTTAAGTCCACTCTTAAGATTTTACCTGTCCATCCATATAAACTTTTCATCTGGTAATTTCCTTTATCTTAGAAAAATGATAGAATTGCTATTGTATCTCAAAGCAGTCAAGCCTATCTTCTGCGAGTTTATGCAGATCTTTAATGCTCCATTCACGGGGATACCCCACAGGGCTCTTCATTGCTCTCACTTTACCTATATTCAGGTGATTTTTTAAATGACTATGGCCACAGATGACATGGGTAACAGTACTTTCTTCAAGGATGATTCTGCCCAGCCCCTCACTTCCCATAAATGCGCTAAAGAAGTCCCAGGGAAGGGTATTTTGATATGAAATCATTTCGCGGAAAGGGACGTGATGAGTTATAGTCACAATATTTTTAATTCCCTGCTCATTAAGAGATTGTATTTGCTGTTTCAATGAGGCCTCCATTTCTTGAGCTACCTCTTCATCGCTTTTGCGTTTGTTACTATCAGTATCCATCCAGTGGGCGAAGTTTAGATCATTCCAGGTATATTTTTCTTCATACTGTTTATTGCGGTATGCTTCCATAGGTATGCTGTTGTCATACTTTTTATTTCTCATGGTGTAATCATACCAGCCCAGGGTTCCCGCAAAACCGATACCGTCTATTATGTGAGGTTCCAAGCCCAGGTAGGTAAAACCGTTGCGCTCACATACTTGAGGAAGAAGCTCATAATACTTTGACCCACTGTGGATACCTTCCTCTAAACCGGCTGGAGAGTCGATCCAGATATCATGGTTGCCCGGAACAATAAATTTATTGCATGAAATATCAGAGAACATGTTTAAGGTATTTTCAAAAAGTTGGATTTTGGCAGCGATGTCACCGGCGATGATGAAGAGATCGGGCTTGAGTGATTGTAATCGCTCGATGAGAAAATCGATCAGCTTTAAATTATCTGGTGATATGTCAACATGCAGGTCTGAAATGAAAGCAATCTTCATAATATTAAGCCCCCAATGTTTCATGAGAACATAAGTAAACTACCACCCGTGAAACGGGTGACTTTGTTTTACGGCATAAGGCCGTTAAACAAAGAAAGCACGGGGTTTTCAAAGCACACAATAAAAGATTCATATTTTTAACCTAATAATATTTTTATGGCAAGGAGAAAAAGAGGGTAGTTTACTTGTTGGTTAAATGAGATGAACAGTATCAGGGGAAAATGGATTATTATGATTATTCAGTTAGCCTTTGGCGAGGGATTAGATACCTATATTTCAAAAGGAGAATTGCGAGTGTTACTGGATAGCCTTAAGAATAGCAAGTAGAATAACCGCACCAATGGTAGCTTTGATTATTGAACCAATTAATCCTGCAATCCAGAAAAAACCGACAAGATCAAACAGATATCCGCCCAGAAACGCTCCGATAATTCCGATGACTATGTTACCAACAAGTCCGAGCCCCTTGAAGTTCATTATAGAACCTGCAATACACCCAGCGAATAAGCCAACCAGGAGAAATACAATGATGTCCATTGGTACCTCCTCTTTGTTATATTATCAAATCGATACGCGAAAAAATATATCCATCGTAAGCAATTTAGGTTAATTACATGATTAAAGCTAAATTACTAATCATAGGATAATATCGTCATTATTTCGTTTGTCTTTAGATGAAAATGTTGAGAGTGATTCTTTTTCATAGTTTAGATACATATGTTGACTCCAGCTCTTTTATATGAAAAAATTAAGTATTTACGAAGACAGGAAAGGAAAGATTATGGTAAAAGTGATTTTAATAAGGCATGGTGAAACGAACTGGAATACCAAGCAGATATTTCGGGGTAGAAAAGATATTCCTCTAAATGAGGTTGGTTTAGCACAGGCGAAGGCCGTTGGAATATCTTTAAAAGATATACAGATAGATGCTGTTTATTCAAGCCCGCTTGGCAGAGCGCTTGAAACCGCAAATGCTTTATCGGAGAGTAGAAGCTTAGAAATTGAATTAGATGAAGGGTTCATTGATATAGATTTCGGCAAATGGCAGGGAACTTCTCACGAAGAGGTTCAAAAAAAGTATAAAGACCTTTATGAGATGTGGCTTACAAAACCCCAGATGGTGACATTCCCGGAAGGTGAGAGTCTTAAAGATGTGAACACACGGTCGATGGAGGCCCTGGAGAAAGTTATAAAAAAACACCCGGGGAAAACGCTGGCTATCGTATCTCACCGGGTGTTAAATAAGGTCCTCTTATGTAGTGTCTTAGGCCTTGAGCTCTCTCATTTCTGGTTTATCAAACAAGATACTTGTGCAATTAATAGATTTGAATATAAAGACGAGAGATTTTACCTTACCCTGCTTAATGACACCTGCCATCTTAAAAGGGTTGAAGGTGCCTCACCGGTAGATTTCTAATGCACTGAAAGGCGAATATCGTTACTGCCGGCTGTATGTCTCAGGAGGTTCTTTGAGGTGGTATTGATAGGGTGCCGAGTGGGGGTCGTGGCAGGCAGAGCAGGTTTTTTCTTCAAACCCCTGATGGATATTCTGTGATACCGTCTGCCTGAGATAGAGGTGACACTCCGAGCAGAGGTCTGTGCTGATTTTAAAGAGCTCTTGTTTGTGTTTGGGACTGTGACAGAAACTGCATTCCTTCTTGGAGGGAAGGGCAAGGGCGCTTACAAATGGATAGAAAAACTCGTTGTGTTGTTTCTTTAAGGTCTCCCCGTTTTTATCTCTTATAAGTGGATGGCAGGTGGAGCAGAGCAGGTTTACGTCTTTGGTGAGGAGCTTTTCATTAGCAGAGCTGTGAGGATTATGGCAGAAGGTGCAGTCTTGCAGCACAAATTCTTTGTGGGAAAATTCTTTATCTATGATGTCGGTTTTGTGGCAGCCCTCTCTGAAACAGAGAAAGAGCGCTTCCGGCATGCCCCTTTTTTCAGCGGTTATGGCATGACATGCCTTACACCTTTTTTCATTTGATGGCTTGTGCTGTACAATATCTCCCAGAGAAAGTGAGGCAGGGCCTTCAAACTGCCGTATTTCCCTTTTTTCCTGCGCGGGGAGTTGCTTATCGTAATGGCAGGTAATGCACAGTGCTTTCCCTCCGTCAAGTCTTAAGAAGTACCTTTCACCGGCCCCGGCAACTGCCTCTTTTCTTTGTAGCACACCCTCCTGATGGGGGTTGTGGCAGGTTCCACAGAAAATGGCATTATTGTATAGAGGAAGATCAACACCACTGGTGGTAACCTGAGAGTGAAACGTATCCTTCATAGCATCCGACATCTCTACCAGGTGATCCGACCGTGCGGGATGGAAATTCCATTTATCTCCATGGCAGCTCTTGCACAAGACAGCGCGTGCACTCTTAAAAGAGACATCTGCAATATTTTGTGCCTGTTGAGGGTCAGGGAGTGACTGATGGCAGAAAACGCAGCGCTCTTCAATGATGTTTCCCGCTTCATCTAGTTGTGTATGGGGATTGGTCTTCTCATAGCTCTCTCTTGTGTGACAGGTGAAGCAGAAGTCGTTTATCGATTCATAGGGGACGCCACGTATGAATAAAGGGTTCACTACCTTCAGGGGAGCGTTCTCTGTCATCTGGATTACTGCATCGTGACAGGTCAGACAAGTGACCGTCCCCTCTTGTAAGGGCCACTTGGGTGGAATCTTTTTCTTCATAGTATCGGTAAGCTCAACTGCGACAGGATGAATGTCTGTGCGGGCAAATTCGCCTTGATGACATCTGTTACAGACTTTTATGATATCGCCTTCAAATTGTAACACCTTTCCTTTTTCGGTAGTGTGACATTCTATACAGTGCTCTCCTGTCCAGTGGGGGTTCACCACCTTACTGGCGAGGCATTCCCTTTGCCAGGAGAAAAAGGAGATAGTGAGTACAAGCAAAAAAAGTTCCAGGGATCGTTTTTGCATCATGGGGTTTTGATATCTTTCTGTTTTAGTTGAAAGAGAGATTTCCCTTTTTCCCTTCCGATAGTGCTATGAAAATATTTGAACTTAAAGAGGCTGTCTTCACCATGACAGAGCGCACAGAATCGTTCGCGCACTTCAGGACGTAAAAAACTGGTTATTGCACTTCCCTCAGATTGTGGTCCGTGTCCATTGATATGGTTGCGGGGATCCCACTGATGGGGGTTATGACAGGTTGAGCACACGATGTTTCCTTCAATCGTGAGTTCTCCTTGCTCGTCATAGACCGGGAATTGTTTGCCCACAAGAAGTTGTTGGTTTGCATAGGTTCGCTTTTCTTCCGGGAACTCCAGCCCCAGCGGGTGCAGTCCGAACGGTGGGAGCTGCTTGCCGGCGGTATGTCCCTCTGAGTGGCATCCGGTACATACCATAATCGGTATATTATTTTCGGAGGCGTATTTCTCATTCCATCCCTCAAGCTTTGATGATCCCAGGGGTGCCGACCAGATGAATTTTTGTTCATGTGCGTTGTGTACCGAATGGCAAGGGGTGCAAAGTCCGGCCTGGGCTGCTGTTTCCCCCAGCATATTTGTATACTCCGGGGCAGAAAGCTTCAGGTCATGGGGTGAACCTGCAATCTGGGCATGATCGCTGTGGCATTCAAGACAGAGGGGGTCATTTTCTTTGAAATCAGCAAGAAGAAATTCTCTATCTGCTGCATAGTGAGGCTTGTGGCAGGTTCTGCAGACCAGCTCTCCACCAGTACCCAGCGTCACTTTCGTGCCATTGCTCCATTTTTTAGGAATTTTTGCAATTGCCCCCGGAAGCAGATCAAGAGGGTGGGAGAAGTGGGTGAGGTTAGGGTCTTTTGCCATTCCAGGCTTTTTGCTATGACAGACTTCGCACAAAACGGAACGGGTCTGCGGGTCTTCAGCTGAAAGGACCAGAAATTTGTTGTTTATACCCCCATGAGAAATATGGCACGTCTCGCAAATAATCTGATTGGGGAGGTCAGTCCCCAGTAGGCCACCTGCCTTAATAATGGCTTTGGGGTTCCTTTTCGCAGAAATATCAACAGGGTGGTTTCCTTTTGTTTTACCACCCATGTTTTTAACATGGCAAAGCTTACAGAAAGAAGAGTTTTTGTTTGAGGCGCGAATGAAAAATTCTACCAGGGGCCCCTCCTTGCCTTTCAGCGCATGAGGGGTATGACAGGTAGTGCACATCATGGCGCCATTTTTATCAAGGGGAAATTTTTCAGGTATCGTCACCCGGTTTGAAGGGATAGTCCCTATCCGGTGGCCGGGGTCATTACAGATCCTGTCACGTGAATCATTGACTGATCCATCATGGCAGGAAAAACACATCTCCTGATCACCTACCACTATCTCCTCCTGCAGCGATGCGAGTGGAGTGGACCGGTGTTCCGTGAAGAAGGTAGAAACCCACCGGTAGTGGCAGATAGCACACTCTTTAGCGGTATCGGCCTGTTTGGGATGCTCTATTTTGGCAGATGACGTGTTCGGAAACATACACAACACGATAATGATGGAAAAGACAACCTTTTGATAGTTCATGAGTGTATACTATTTAAATTTTTCCTTAAACATATCAGGAAAGTAAAAGGTATCATAATTGGTGAGCATACCGACGATTTCCATTTTTTGCAGCTGGTTTATCCTGGCTGGTTCGAAACCCAACTCTTTGAAATTCATAATCCCGTTTTCACTGTGACAGCGAGAACAGAGGATAAATTCCTTAAGCTCTGTTTCCTGATGAAGGTTGTCTACGATCTCTTTTTTTTGTTCTTCAGAATAACTTTCTTGTCCATCCATGTAGCGAAGGGCACTCTCAATACCTTCCAGTGAGATGAGAGGTTCCCACTCTCCATCTTTTTTTATGAAGGGGGTCAGCTTTGAAAAATGATCATCCGTCTCAGCAAAAATACCCGTATCAGGATCTATACGAATCCCATAGGGTTCGCCCTTAACTTTAATCCCGGTGGGATTTATCCAGTCAAAGTGTATTTCTTCACCTTCTTTTGCTTTTAAATGACAGGAATGACAGGTCATGAATTGTGTGTGTAGGTTCATGACAGCTATTGCCCGTAAGTTTTTTCCATGGGGGTAGGGTGAGTGACAGGCAATACAGGTTGACTTTTTTGCCCATGCGTCAAGTGTGATGTCTTCGGTGAGCTGATGAAAGTGGTCGTGAACCTGCTTGCGCTCCTGCTCTTTTACCCGAAATGCCTGATATGAGAGCTCCCTGGATTTTTTTTCAGGAGGCTCTTTTCGCCGTTCAAACTGCACCTTAAAAGTAAGATACCCGCTCAAGAGTGCGGAGAGGGCGATAATAACAACACCCGCTAAAAATGACCCAAGAGCGCCTTTTTTCTCTTTTTTATCTTTCATTGGTATGTTCCCCCTTCAGCAGCTTTTCCTCTTCGCATTCGGCTAGTCCTTCCTTCACTTGTCGCTCGTATTCCAGAAAATGTTCTTCGATCTGGTGATCCCTGGTAATCTTGCCGTTTAAGAAGGTCCACTGGATGGGAAAGCGTCCCGGGGCTGTATGTACATTATAGAGGTGCCACAGGGTGATAACCAAAAATGCGAGCACCGATTCTTCAGCGTGCATCAGCCGGAGTATATTAAATGAAATCCTGGGAAAGGGGAGATAGTTTACCATAAACTCCGGGAAGAGAAGGCAGCACCCTGAGAGTGTCAGCACCGAACATCCCCACACCATTGCCAGATAGTGGAGCTTTTGTTTGTACATAAACTTTTCCATTCTTGGCCGCCTCTCCTCCAGCCCCAGGAAGTAGCGGAAATCAAAGTAGAGGTCCTTCAAGTCCTTCCACAGCGGAAACTGGGTGCGACGGATATCAAAAGTGCCTTTTGAGAGTTTTTGAATCGTTCCAAAAAACAACACCAGCAAGTGATAAAGGCAATCAAGGGTAAAGACCATTGCGTTTACCCTGTGGATAAGCCGGGTGACATCAATGCCTCCCATCAGGTTGATCACTTGATGTGAGAGTTCGGCGTTGTGAAAAAATAGCGGGAGTCCTGTGACCACCGCCACGGTGAAGCTGATGGTCATCAGCAGGTGGGTAATTACGATGTGGATTGAATACCGTTTGTAATCCCCCAGGGGACTAAAATTCACATAGCGATGTAAATTAGGGACACTTCCCATAGTCTTTCCGTCGCCAGGATTTTTTTGTTTGAGTATCTGGGGAATCCTGAGCCATCTGAAGAAACGGGCATCACGGTTCCTCAGTCTACCATAGGTCTCCATACCCATGAGAGAGAAGAGCATGAACAGGGTAGAAAACATCACCCCCTCCATAATAAGCTCGACAATATGAATTTCAGGCCCTTTGTCTTTGTGCCTGCTTAGATGGCTGTCGACTGCTGAAATGATGGGGCTGGCCTCTGGATGGCACCCCTCTGCCTGACAGGTTTTGTAGCGATTGTCAGGGTGAATTGAGGATTGGGGATCTGAGGAAGGCCTGATGTCATGGATGCTTTGTGTAGCGTGACAATTGATACACTCCGCGGTGTCATTTCCTCCCATCTGGAGAATACGATAGTGGATCGTCTCCTTGTAGGTTTCTACTGCTTCTTTCTTGGGACCGGTAAAGCCCACGATATTATGAAAATCCTCGTCTGCATGACAGCTCGCACAAAGTTCCACAATCTCCAAAGGGGAACGGCTGGTCTTGTGTTTGTAACGGTGAGAGATATGGATAAAAGTTTCTTTAAGCCCCTTTTCCTTATGGCAGTTAAGGCATCTCCTTAAAACCTTTTCTGAAGGGACTTCCTCCGGGATTACGTAGAGGTCATTTAGGTGACAGTACTTGCAGTCTGGTTTTATCTCTGCAATTTCCGGGGGATCATCTGGCTTAACACCGTGGATACTTTTTTGTAAATTTTCCGCGACTTCCCGGTGTGAAAAATTTTCTCCAGTGATGGCTTTCCACTTCTCCAGATGACAGACCTTGGCACAGTCAACCTTTTCAGTTTTTCTATGCGGTATTTGTTCCACATCACTGTGACAACCGATACAAGAGACCCCACGGTGTATTGACTGATTGAAAAGGTGTGCGTCAACATAAAAATTTTGGAGCTCTTCCTTTTCATCATAGGCACGCAGCCTTTGGTACTTGTGACAGAAAAGACAGTTTTGGGGGTCTCTGGCAAGAACAGGGGGAGAGAAGATGCACAAAAAAAGCCAGCTTGTAATCAACCACCTCAGCACATTTCTCGTATGCATTATTCTTTCCTCTCTATCTTTTTATTCAAAATCTCGTATACCCGCACACGGTTTGAAAGCATTTCCACCACATAGAGCCTTTGGCGGTCATCAATAGTTATCCCCACCGGTGTCTTCCATTTCATTACCTCTCCCTCTTCTGTTCCCAGCACTGATTTGAAGTGGCCATAGCGGTTGAAAATCTGAATGACACCGAGATAGCTATCGCTCACATACACCTGATTATCCTTATCAACACATACCCCCTTTGGCCGGTACAACTGGCCTAGATCCACTCCCCATTCGCCTATGGTGCCCACTGCCTCACCTTGCGGACTCCACACCTGCACCCGGGTGTTGAGCACGTCAACGACAAATACCGAGGTATCCTTCCCGACAGTTATAAAAAATGGGTAACGTAACTCCTGCCGTCCTTCTCCTTCTGTGCCCCAACGGGCAAGAAGATTAAAACCATCAAGTGAGTAAACTAAAACATGGTGATTGTCGTTGTCGACCACGTACAGCTTCTTTCGCCTCTCATCCAGTGCCAAATCTACCGGATCGCTTGCTTTTTCCCCTGCCTCAGAAGTTATAGGGAAAAGTGAAATGAATTTTCCGTGAGGAGTGAAAACTTGTCCACGGTTATTACCTGTATCTGCCACAAATACGCGCCCCCGCTTATCTATGGTGATGCCGAGCGGATAATTAAAGAGACCTTTTGCTGACCCCTTGCCGCCGAAGCGAAAGAGAAAAGCACCTCTTCCGTCGAATACCTTTACAGAGTGATTTACTCCATCCAGCACGTAAATACGGTAGTCCTTTCCTACTGCCACATCGCTTGGTTGGTGAAATCCGTGCTCAATGTCAAAGAGGTGAAGAAGTGGAGTCACCTGGTAGGCACACACATAAGGTGCGAAAAAGGTAAGGAAGGTTATCACTGCTATAACGGGCAGAAGAAGTTTTTTTTGTAGATTTTGTAAATAATAAACCACTGGGCGCCTCTTTTAGGTCGTATAGACCAAGCTTGATACAGCAAATGAAATCTTTTTATTAAAAATGATGCGGGAAATCATGGTGACGATCTCGCACATCGGAATCCGATATGAAAGCTTCTGGCATCGAGTAGTGAATAGTAACGGTTTATAACCCGCACCTGCTCTTCATTAGAGTACCAGGCACCGCCCCTCAAGACCTTATAGGTACCGGTAACGGGACCTTTCGGGTTTTTCGTTGAACTTTCGGTGTAGTAGTTTCTGCCGTACCAGTCAGCACACCACTCCCAGACATTTCCT
>JAZFSJ010000329.1:0-2334 GCA_036446115.1 Thermodesulfobacteriota bacterium
GTGTTGAGTGGATTAGATGATGTTTTGATCTCACACTTATAGCAGTATTGTGAACTTTTAGGGATAAATCAGAGGCACAATATGTGGGATTGGGGAAAGAAAAAGCAGGAGCCACTTTGACCCCTGCTTTTTTTAATAGGTTGAAATTGGATCTATGGAATATCAGACTGTGCAGCACAGCTTTGAATAGCTCCTTTCTCCTTCCTGCTTATCAACTTCTCCTTCTTCCATTCATTTGTGAGATGAGCTACACAACTCACAAATTTTCCATGGTTCTTTGCACTTTCCACACATTCTGTAATCATGTCACTCATTGTACAACCGTCATCAAACAGCAGATTTTCAACCTTGCTATCACAATCATCTATAATAGTGGTTTTTTTAAGGTTCGACTCTAGACAAATGTCTTCATCATCACATGCCTCATCAGCATCTACGTCTATACAATCATCACAAGCATCACCGATCCCATCACCATCTTTATCCTCCTGGTCGGGATTGGGAGTGCCAGGACAGTTATCACAGGCATCACTATGTGAATCATCATCGCTGTTTATTTGGTCAGGATTATAGATATCAGGACAATTATCACATGTATCTCCAACACCATCATTGTCCGTATCAGATTGATCTTCATTAGCTGTTTCTGGACAATTGTCCTCAGTATCACGAATACTATCGTTGTCACTATCGTCATCTGATTCCGACTGTCCGCCACGAACTGCCCAAACATAGAAGGAGCTCGACTTACGGATTTGATCCACGTTGGTGTAGGAAGTATAGATGCTATAGGCATAGCCGGTACCCAATCTTTTGCTTATAAATACATCTGTAGTAGACGACCAGTAGTATGAATTTCTCTCAGGGGATAAATAGAATGAAGAACTGTATCTTCCAGTATTTACCAGGGCACTTAATTCCTTAATGTTCGGCATACGCCAGTCAGTATGTCCGGCAAGAGAAAGGTTTTCACAATAATTAAGTGCTTTTTCCCAAGTCATTTTAGTACTTGTTCCAGGATACTGCCACATCAAGCCCATTCCCGTATTAGTAACAGTCCCGTCTCCATTATTGATAAAACTATGAGATGCTCTATTGCCACGCACAGCTCGCACGGAGAGATTATATGAATTAGGGCTAAAAAGCACTTCACCATAGTTGAAGTACACGCGCCAGTAATAGTAGCTATTAAATGAAACAGAATCAGATGTCCAATAACTGGATGAAATTGTATTGGGGAAATAGAATGTGTCTATAGTCGGATCATAACGGCCGTAATTTACAAGACTATGAAGTTCTTCTCTGTTTGGTAGACGCCAGTCATCGAATCCACCAAAATTGGCAGCATTGAGGACAGGGATAAATACATCCTGTGCATTCTGCCAGGTGTAGGTATCATCCTTATCATGAATAGTATCATCACCCGTCTTCACTTCCCATATGAGACCGGTCACATTATCCCGCACCATGACCCATTCTGTTGCTGAATCAGGTAATTCATTTCCATTCTCATCAAGTTTGGTGTAGGAAGGTGGATTTATAATGTAATCAGCATCTTCACCAAAGGTATCAGTGAAGGTCTGTGTTTGACCTGAGTCAGGCACAAGGTTTGTAGCAATTGCATGTTCTACTAACACTCCGCTCATTAAAAAAAACAATACTGCAATAATCGTTGTTAGTGTTTTCATGGTTCTTACCTCCTGATTAAGTGTCTGCATCAATAAAACTTTAAATAAAAAAAACCTGTCTACAAATGTAAGGACAGGCTTTTTAAGTTTCTTCTTTTCTGGCAGTCCCGCCGTCCTTAAAACTCGTAGAGGATCGGTAACTTTGCGTCCTACCCTTTCGAGTAGTTTGCTCTTTTCAGAAATTTTTCAATAATCTTATCGGAATTAAACGCAAGAATAAAGCCAAATATATTTAAAAACAGAATGTAAGCGGGAACCACATGAATTTTAGGAAGAAATGCATCCTTCAAACTTGAAGGCAAGGGGAATGTTAAATGAAAAAGTGATGTTTTGCTCCAGTTTTGTTATAAAAATTGTTAACATTACTTTCAAAATAGTATACACATCCCAGTGTGGGATCTGAGAAAAGAAGTCGTCTTTAATAGCTGCGAAAAGGTACAACATGTAGTAGTATCTGCAATGAGTAAAGAGCTGAAGTTTTCTTTAGACTACTTGCCACAAGTCAAAGTCGCATTCAGACAAATTTTTACGTAGGTTTGATATGGTAGTGTTAACTATTCCGGTAACAAAAACCCCCCAGTATTTACTGAGGGGCTGTATTAATTCTTAGTGGGAAAATTTATTCCACTTCTCCCCCAACCAACCC
>JAZFSJ010000330.1:0-4262 GCA_036446115.1 Thermodesulfobacteriota bacterium
AAAAACCCTTCTTGCTGTTCTCATGCCGAATCTCACTACCTTTAGTGGTGCGGGCCGCAAACCCAAATGAACCTATCAGTTGGATAGTATCTTTATCAAAGGTGATTACCTTATGAATATTATTTCCGTAAATGGATGGTATATGTGGTACCTTGAATTCAGATTTTCCTCCACTGCAGCCGGTAAGGGTGAGAGAAAATGCTACTATAATTATGGTAAGGGCAAAATTTCTCATCATAACGACTCCTCTTTTGAGATTAATGGGTTTAGATCTCCCAATTCTATTGGGGTATTACCTAACTAATTACTGAATAAAAAATTATATGGTTATTAACATTTGTTGTCAATAATGTCAATTGTAATTATTGATTATTGCAGCAAATATCCCTTTCTTATGCTTTATAGGCAACTTACCTTTCGTATAACCTTTACTTTATAAACACCTGAATATCAATATTTTTTTCCTGAGGTAAAAAGCCAACATTGAAAATTTCCATTATGTTTCGGCGTTCTATAAACTAATAAACGCTCTAGACAGTAATTGTGATGCTCCCCGCGCACAGCGCGGGGCATCCCGGAGTTTAAATTTGATTATTTATGAATTGTGCCGAGAAAGTTTGAAAAACGTTTCCCGAGTTTGTTTTACACAGATAAAAAAAAGAGCCAGGTTCTATTTATAATAACCTGGCTCCTTCATTGTTTGCTTTGGAAACCCCGTGCTTTGCACGGGGTCGCAAAAGGAAACATTAGCACTTTCGTGCTTCCTTTGTTTCACGGCCTCTGGCCGCAAAAACAAAGCCACCCGTTTCACGGGTGGCAGTTTACTTATCGTATAACTATTGAACCTTCTATATACTTTCCTGAAGGGCAGATGAACGCACACTCTTGATCTTCTGAAAAAGGGATGGTCTTTCCCGCTTTATCTTATCAGGATCTTTAAGAATGGTACCCCATATCAATTTTGGGGATTTGTACTGACTCCAGCTTCCATCCAGGGTAACACCTTCACAGAGTGTAAAGAGATAATCGATTTCATCGTCTGTGTAAGTGGGTATCAAGGCATATCCCTGCTGTACCCGCATCATACCCTCAGAGTTAAACTCAAAGGTATCAAGCCACCATTTGGTATACTTTTCAAAGCCGTTTTTCCCCTCGAGCTCTCTGGCAACAGCATCTGCTGCTAAGAAACCACAATTAAGCGCGCCCTGAGCCTGCACCTCCACAAAGGCAGCTGAGTCCCCTATAATGAGCGCATTGCCATTATACGGTTTTTTTATGGGTGTAAATGCTTTGACCGAACAGCAGTATCTCTCCTCTATCTTGGCATTTTTAAATATATCAGCCAGAGGACTCTTCTTAGTGAAGTATTCGAAGGTCTGTTCAGCCGGGTCCTTTGGACTGCCAAGTATAATCATATCTGCCCAGTCAAAGTGACCAGCCGGACCTGTACCCATAAGAGGCGCCAAATTCGATCCGTAACAACGCCCCCACCACCCCTTCCATTCGGCGGGATTGTAGGTTTCTACCCCGGACATATAGGTGGCCAAACAGAGGGCATTGCCCATATAAGCCCTATCCTTGTTAAATCCCATCGCCTCGCCTAAGCGGGTGATTGATCCATCTGCAATGATCAACTTTTTTGCCTTTACTTTTGATTTCTTCCCCTTGCTCACGCACTTAAGTTCAACGCCATCAGGCGAATCGATCGCATCATAACTTGTGGTTTCATTGTGATAGGTAATACCCAGTGCCAAGCACTCCTCGAGTAACGTCTGCAAGAGATGGCCCTTATCATATTTGTACGCAAAGGGTCTTTTGTCCGGCCAGGAAAAATGGATGGCATGTTGTTTAGGCGAATAGTAATACTTATCCGTGACGGGACATAGTTCCCCGTCATAATTTACTTCCCATCCATTAACGGTAGAAATAACCTTACCCCGCTCTGTGTCTACCTTAATAGTATCCCCGTTATAATCTTCATCCAGAATAATATGTTCACTACAATAGCGGGTTATTTTAGAAATATCTTTACGTTTTTCTATGAGAAGAACCTTAAGCCCCTTTTTAGCCGCCCACTTGGCAGCATGGAGACCTCCGGGGCCTGCTCCAACAATGGCAAGATCATAAACCATAATTATTCCTCCTTGCTTCTCTCTTCATCACCTTTTTAGCTAATAGCCTGAACCGGGCAGATGGGTTCACAACTATGGCAGGCAGTGCAGTTTTGGGTGTACACATGAGACTTTTTATCATACCCACCCTTATCCTCGAGCTCCAATGCCCCACAGGGACAGTTCTCCATACAGCCACCACATCCTAAACACTTGTCCTCATCAATCACCGGATACTGACGACAGGAAGTACAAATGTCAAAAAACATCTCGGGAAGATTCTGTTCCCGTTTTACGTTTTCCAAATGGGGTTCCGGGGCATAGGGATTGCCACACTTTTTGCACTCTTTCAACTTATGCTCGACTTTCCAGTTGATAATTTCCCGCTGCGGTCCGGTCTGCTCACACCCCTCTGGAGAACAAAGTGCGGTTGAGGCAAGATCATTCTTCTCGATAATGCCTGTAGGACACACAAAGGCACAGGAACCACAGGCAAAGCACTCTTCTGCTGTCTTGCGGAAAGGGGAATCTACTACCTTATTTACACCCTTTCCCGCAAACTGTATAGCCCCGGACTTAACCACTTCATTACAGGCACGGACACACAGTCCGCAAAGGATACAATATTCATTATCCTTTCCCATTTCTCTGGCACTTTCTGTCACACCGTACTCATCTGCCAGTTGCTTAATGATTTTCACGTTCGGACATCGAGCCAAATGGAGCTCAATCACCATCTTTCTACCCTCAACAACCCGCGGAGTGCTGGTTTTTACCACCAACCCTTCCTCCACAGGATAGGTACATGAGGTATCAATAAATGTGTTACCGCCTTTACCTATTTCAACGATACAGAGACGGCAGGCTCCATAGGGCTTCATTGCATCATTGGAGCAAAGGGTGGGAATCTCGATACCATTGGCACGTGCCGCCATGAGGAGAGTGGTGCCCTCCTTCGCCTTTATCTTCTTTCCATTTATCTTTAGTATTACCATAGCCTCCCCTATCCTTCTATTAAAACAGTTTATCTTACGCTCTCTTTTTAATTAATTTCCCCTCGACCTCCTTGGGAAAATGTTTCAGCACGGAGAGAATAGGCACGGCAGCCGTCTTTCCAAAAGCACAGGCTGAAGTGTCTGCCATTGCCGCTGCCATACGTTTAATAAGACTGATATGTCCCTTCGTTCCCTGTCCTTCCATAATACCTTCAAGAATCTCCCGAAGCCGTTTGGCACCCTCTCTGCAGATACTGCATTTACCACAGGATTCATCAACAAAAAAGTCAGTCAAGAACTTTGCCATATCAAGCATATCAGCATCTTCATCCATAACCAGAAGGCCCCCTGAGCCCAGGAGGCTTCCGGCCTTGTTCAACTGGTCATAATCAAGTTTGAGCCTTAACGATTTTGCAGGAAGTATTCCTCCTGAAGGCCCCCCTGTTTGAAAGGCCTTTATCTTTTTGCCATTGGCGGCACCTTTGCCAAAGGTATCGATGACATCCTTAATACTCGTGCCAAGCGGTACTTCAACCCAGCAGGTTTGAGCAACATTGCCTGAAAGTGCTACAATTTTAGTGCCTTTGCTGGAGGTTGTGCCAATTTGAGAAAACCATTTCCCTCCCTTTAGTATAATCGAAGGGATAGTGGCCAAGGTCTCAAGATTATTGACAACTGTGGGTTTGTCAAAAAGTCCTTTCTCAACGGGAAACGGTGGTCGTGGCCTTGGTTCTCCAAACGAACCCTCCAGAGAATTGAGCAGTGCTGTTTCCTCACCGCATACATATGCACCCCCTCCCCGTTTTACCTTTAAGGAAAAAGAGAATGAAGACCCCATAATCTTTTTACCCAAAAGGCCCAGTTTCTCTGCCTGCGTAATGGCTACTTCCAACCTTTCAAGAGCAATTTGATATCTGTCATTTAAATATATATACCCCTCATCCGCCCCAACTGCGTAGCCGGCTATGGCCATTCCCTCTATGATGGAATGAGGATCCGACTCCAGGAAACTGCGGTGCATACCAATTTCAGGGTCACCTTCACTGCCGTTACAGACTATGTATTTTTTTTCACCATCTGCCTTGCGACATGCCTCCCACTTAACTCCTGTGGGAAATCCAGCACCTCCACGGCCCCTGAGCTTTGAGACAGATAC
>JAZFSJ010000331.1:0-2102 GCA_036446115.1 Thermodesulfobacteriota bacterium
AGGTATCAGCATGGTGCGCTTGACCAATGAGGGCAGTTTTATTTCTGATATTGGCGTTATTCTGTGGTGTGTGACTGCATCAGTATGCTCCTTTGCAGCCTTATTATTGCGTAATAATCAAGAAAAAGACGTTCACCGGTTTCTTTTATATTCGGCACTACTAACTACTTATCTTTTAATAGATGATTTTTTCCAGATTCATGATACTTATCTTCATAATCAGCTTGGGATAAGTGAAAAAATAGTATACATGGTATTGGGAATAGCAGCATTTACTCTTGTAATAAGATTTAGGCAGACAATATTACGGACAAATTATATCGTTATGCTTACGGGTTTGTGGTTTCTTGCTATTTCTGTTGCCTCTGATGGCATTATTAAACCATTGGAACTAATCTATGCCATTTTAGTCTTTGTGGTTGTCTCATCTTTGTACATCTTTACATCATATCGATCTTTATTTAAGGATTTTATAATGATATTTGCGATTGTTATAGCTTTAGCTATGGCTTTCATCGTCTTAGTTTCAGAAGTTGAGTATTCAGAATACATTTTTGAAGAGGGCGCAAAATGGCTGGGGATATCAGGCTGGTGTAGTTACTATGTGCATACTGCATATCAATTTGTCGTCAATGCAAACACAGAAGGGAATACCAGTAAGCTAACAATTTAAGAACTTAGTGATTTCCGAGCAATAGAGATAGACTATTAATCTCTAATAATTTTAATGTCCGTTTTTAGCCGATACCATCAATTCAACATGTTTAACTGAATGTCCTCTTTCGCTGGAAAGCAGACGTTCAGTGTCAACTACGTAAGTATATTAGTATATGAACGTATATTTTTTAGTTTGTTTCTCACTTATACTTTTTTTATTTAGACATTATTTTTTAGTATGGTGGGGGAAATTGACGACAACATCTAGCAATAATCAGCTAAAAATTACAATACAAATATTTTACTAACTAAGAAATTAAACTTGATAACAATAAAAAAGAAACTATTAGCATATGAAAGCTAAACTTTTCATTCTCTTCAGTTTTTTTATTTTTACATCATCTGTTTTTGCAGATGATGAGGTTATTTCCGAGAATCTGGAAAAGGGAAAAGGTTGCCTTTCCTGTCACGAGGGAATAGAACCTTTTTCTGATGGTGGCATGATGGCAGCCATCAAGGCACTGGCGAAACCTTTTAATGATCCCGGTGGTTGCATAGTTTGTCATGGCGGCAGGCCTACTGCGACAACGGTGGAAGAGGCCCATTCCGGGGTGCCAGAAAAGATGACCAAACAGGGTGGTGGCCCTGAAGACTTCTATCCTGATCCAGGTTCCATCTGGATAGCCGACAAAACATGCGGAATTTGCCATCAGGGTTATGCTGAACGTTTGAAAAAAGCCCTGATGACGACTGAAGCTGGAAAACTACAGGGTAATTTCTGGACCTGGGGTTTACAGAATGAGCTCAAATACAAGGCCCATTATGGAAACTACGATATTAAAGATGATGATGGACTGAAACCTGCGATCGGTTCGGATGCATATAAAGACTATATGCTTAAATTAGCCAAGGCCAACCCTGATCAGTTTCCTAAAAAATTGGTTCAAGTACCTGAAGTTGATATTGAGAAGATTCCTGAGCACCCAAATCTTGCTGGCATGACCTATTCACGTCAGCAATGTCAGCGTTGTCATACAGGTGTTACAGGACATCAGAGACGTGGTGACTTTCGTGGTGCCGGTTGTTCTTCCTGCCATGTCCCCTATGGAATAGAGGGGTTTTATGAAGGGAATGATCCCACTATCAATAAGGAAGAACCTGGCCATCCTATGCTCCATCGCTTGATTGGCAGCCGCAAAACCAAAACTAAACATAATGGTGTAGAGTTCTCGGGCATCCCTTCTGAGACATGCCGTACTTGTCATAACCGCGGTAAACGTATCGGTGTAAGTTATCCGGGTATGATGGAATTCCCCTATGGCAGTCCCTACGATGAAAAAGGTAAAACGCAACCACGATTACATGGACGTCCGGGTTACACATATATCAAGGATGATCTACATCACCAGATAGAAAGCCGGCCCGGTAACCCTGCAGGTGGTTTG
>JAZFSJ010000332.1:0-2720 GCA_036446115.1 Thermodesulfobacteriota bacterium
CCCAGGACTAACAAGACCACCACCCCAATAATAATCCACTTTAAGTTGCTTCCTTTTTTCGGTTGTGCCTCTCCTTCCTTCTCATTTCCTTTTTCCTTTTCCTTTTTATCCTCGTCTGCCATTTTGATCTTCACCTCCCTATATTAGAATTTCGGTGCTAAAACGATCTCTATCCTCCGGTTTTTAGAACGATTATCAGGTGTATCATTGGATGCCCTCGGTTTGGTATCACCATAGCCCACCGCAGAGAGCACTACCGGACTCACACCCGCCTCCTCAGCCAAAAACTTTACAACACTAACTGCCCGGGCAATAGACAGCTCCCAGTTTGAGGGGAATCTTTCCGTTGAGATAGGAACATTATCGGTATGACCTTCCACTGCAATATCTACATGGGCATTTTTAATAATCCTTCCAATTCTACTTAACAAAGTAGTTCCTCCGGGATTGATCTCTGCACTGCCAGGGTTAAAAAGCAGCGCATTTCTTAGCAAAACATCAATGCCTTTTTCAGTCTCCTCAAATTCTACTATGCCTAGTAGGTGCTCTTGAGCCAGCTTCATTTTTAGCCTTGCATGTCTTTCCGAGATAAATTCCGTCTCCGAAATCTTCTCTTTAAATATTTCCTTTGCCGATTTAATAGTCCTTAACCCAACCCCTCTACGCTCTCCATCAAATAACACCTTAGTTTTTCCCGATAGAATAGTCTTAACCCCTAATTCTGAGCGCTCTCCTTCGAAGAGCACCCCCATAGCCTCCAGAGTGACCCTTTGTATCTGCTTAACCTTCTGTGACTCCAGCGAACACATGGAAAGCAACAAGACAAAAAATGTTAAAAGAAGTGTGACCATGTCTGAAAAGGTAACCATCCACCCTAAGGAGCTGGCTGGTGCTTCTTCTTTTTGCTTTTTTGCAGCCATGGCTTCATCCTTCTCCCTTATTTCAAAGAGATTTCAACACGCCTACTTTACTGATCATCTTATCCTTATAGCGATGAGTCTCGAGCTCATTTTTTTCAAGATAGATCATAACCCGCCGGTTCCCTGCCCGATGTTCCGGCGTATCATTGGAAAATAATGGTCGATACCCTCCATGGCCGGCAGCTGATACCCTTAGTGGTGAAATCCCCCCTTCACCAACAAAATATTTTAAAATGCTAATCGCTCTCGCCGCAGACAACTCCCAACTGGAGGGAAACTGTTCGGTGCTGACAGGAATATCATCGGTATGCCCTTCGATTCGCACTAAATAAGAGGTGTCTCGAATAAGTTCAGCCAGATCATTTAAGAATGGTTTCATATCGGGGTCGATATCCGCTCTCCCCTGCTTTAGACCAAATAAAAGATATTCAGAAAGATTGATTAATACACCTTTTGTGGTCACTCTTATGCCCAGCCTCCATTTGTACCCGCTCTTTTCTCTCGCTTCATCCACTTTGGACAAAAACCCTTTAGCCTCAGTAAATTCTAAGGTAATTTCCCTAGAAGGCTTTACCGCCTCCTCGCTTGGCTCCGTTTTGACGCCTCCAGGAAGGATATTTAAAGACCCTTTAAAAGAACCGACGAACTGAACAATCTTCCCTTTTTCCATGGTACCATAAGAAACCAAGACGATAAAAAATGCGAGCATCAGAATCATTAAGCATGCAAAGGAAACGATCCAAGGGGGGGGTGCCCCAAGAGGTTCTTCTGGTTCCTGTTTTCTTTTGCTTGGTGTTGATGCTCCGGTCATAAAAGTTTACTCTTTAGGATTATCGCAGGTTTTGCTAGGATAACCTTTTAAAATTCAGGATTATTTTTTAGATAACAGTACCTTTTCGCTGGGTGAAAGATAGGTGTTTAGCTTTTGTTCGACCACTCGAGGATTGTCTCCCACCTGGATGGAGGAGATTCCCTCGACAATCAATTGCTTATACCTTGCTTCTTCTTCTCTTCGCACCTTCAGTTTTCCCGCAACAGGTAAAAATATCAAGTTTGCCATGATAGAACCGTAAAAGGTAGTAATTAAGGCAACAGCCATAGCTGGGCCTATAGCCTTGGGGTCATCCATCTTCACTAACATCTGTACCAGGCCAATCAAGGTTCCTATCATTCCCATGGCGGGAGCAAAGGTACCCATCACCGTAAAGATTTCAGCCCCTTTCTTATGACGATCCTCAGTAGCAATGAGTTCACTTTCCATTATCGTCCTTATGACATCAGGTTCCACACCATCAACTGCCAGCTCCACTCCCTTATTTAAAAAAGGCTCATTTATCTGTTTGACCTTTTTCTCTAGCGCCAAGATTCCTTCACGTCTGGCAATCTTGGCAAGCTCAACAATATTAGGAAGTACCGCCAGAGGTTTGGGAATCTTATAAAGAAAGGCATTTTTCAGTACGCTCATCACGCTTAGGACATCAGAAAGAGGATAGTTAATGAGGGTAATGGCTAATGTACCACCTATCACAATCATTGAAGAGGGTGCGTTCCAGAAATAAATCAGCCCACCCCCCATTTTTATGGCCAAAACCACCAGGCCAAAACCGGAGACAACGCCTAAAAGTGTAGCTATATCCATAAAACGCCTTAAGTAGTAGTTTTGAAACTAACAAATGAATCTGCTATTAAGATTTAGTGTGAGCAATTGCTGTGCCAATCGAAACAATCATCCTTTCCTACCTGCTTCCATCTTTAAAAAATCAGACAAACCCTAACTATCGGAATTTAAAAGAAAAAAAA
>JAZFSJ010000333.1:0-8470 GCA_036446115.1 Thermodesulfobacteriota bacterium
CGCTTGCTTCTACTTTAAGTGTTGGTGGTGCAGCAAACTTTGCCAGCACAGTTACAGTGGAAGATGCAGCACATCTGCAAAGTACAGTATCAGTAGGTGGAGCAGCAGTATTTGCATCTACAGTTACAGTAGTAGGCGCAGCGCATCTTCAAAGTACAGCTTCAATAGCTGGCAATACTGTAGTAGGAGGAACGCTTAGAGTTGTAGGAGCAACATCACTGGAGGGTGCAGTTGATCTTAACAGTACGCTTACTGTGGCAGGAGCAGTTAGTCTAGCATCGACTCTTAGTGTAGGAGGTGCTACATACTTTGCCAGTACAGTAACAGTAGTTGGTGCGGGTACGTTTAAAGATGATGTATCAGTTAGTGGTAATACTGTTCTTGGGGGAACATTAAGAGTTGTTGGAGCAACCTCTCTGGAAGGTGCGGTTGATCTTAACAGTACACTTACTGTGGCCGGGGCGGTATCACTTGCTTCTACACTGAGTGTTGGAGGAGCAACTAATTTACTAAGTACCGTTACAGTGGCAGGAGCTGCACAATTTGGCAGCACAGTTACAGTAGTAGGAGAAGCTACTTTTAAAGCTAGGACGCTTGCTGCAACAAATACAGATACTGATAATACGGGAAGTGTAACTTTGGATTTTTCAGCTAATCAGAACTTCATTCTGACCTTAACAGGTAACTTAACTCTTGCTAATCCTTCAACAGAGTCAGTTGGTCAAAGTGGAATAATAGTTTTTATTCAGCCGGGTTCGGGAGGTCCACATACACTCGCTATTGAGTCTGACTATGAGACTGCTGGGGACGCTGGAATAACTCTCAGTACTGCCGCCAATGCTGTAGACATTATACCTTATTTTGTCCAGAGTGCTGGCAATATACTTCTTGGGGCGATACAGAAGGCTTTCAGCTAATGCCCATGTTCGGTTCACAGTGGTTCGCAAACCCGGATTCAGGCGATATTCCTGTGACTGCTGACCTCTTTGCTTATTTCAGAGCTGATCTTGGAGTAACCGAAGATAGTTCTCTAGTTAGTGAGTGGGCCGATCAAAGTGGTAATGGCAATGATCTAACATCTTCAGGCACCAAAAGACCAACATTGTTATCAGCCAATCTTAACGGGAAGGATGTGCTGGATTTTGACGGTTCTGATGATAACCTAATCGTGTCTTCTCTCAGTCTGGCACAGCCAGTACATGTTTTTATCGTGGCGAAAGTGAACACTTGGACAAGCAATGATGTGATCCTCGGGTTTAATCCTTCAACCGATATGGAATCATTCGTCCAGAACGGATCATCGCCACAACTCAAGCAAAGAGCAGGGGAGAGTTTTATCAACGCCATATCCCCGACCCTTGGCACGGCGTATTTAATGCAATCATTATGGAATGGCTCCAGCAGTTCTCAGGCTCTGAATGACGACAGTGCTGTCACCGGAGGCGATGGCGGAACACTGGCACTGGCAACAATATCTGTTGGAGCGAAGACAGCATCAACACAGTATGCAGACTGTACCATCGCTGAATTGGCGATCTATGAGGCGGTACAAACAGGAGATGATTTAGCGTCATTAAAGAGTTATTTTAATGCACGATACGATCTTTACTAAAAACTAAGACATTAGAATGGATACTAATATCTTTTTAAGAACGAAAAACAAGGTGAGATGAATGGCAACAATATTTAAACATGAACTTACAGGTCAGATACTTCGGCCCGGTAAATCATGGAGAGATGAAAATCGTACTCAACAACCGGGTAACTGGCAGATCTGGAATGCAGATTATAAAGCTTCAATGGGCATCACAGAAATTGTTCAAGAGAGTTCTCCAGATCCACGGCTATATACATGGTCTTATAATGATAATGGTACTATCAATAATACAGCTAAACCTCTGGATGGAGTTAAGTCTTCTTTAAGACAGGATGTAAATAAGCAGCAAGGTTCTTTGCTCTTGCAGACTGATTGGATGTATATCAGAAAGATTGATAAGGGTGAGGAAATACCCTTGCATATTCAATCATGGAGGGATGCTATCAGAGTTCAGGGCGATGCTATGAAAGCAGCTATTGATGCGGCTACAACTACTGAAGAGATGGCGATATTATTTATAGAAGATGGTGGAATATTATATGAATGGCCGGAATTGGAGAAGTGATGTTTTCAAAAATATTTTGTGTGATTGCTGTATTTTTTCTTTTAATTGGAACTACCTACGCACAAGAGGAATCTGTTTCACTAAAACAATCTTCCGAAGTTGTTAATTCTTATTGTGGTGTTTCCACAGCACTAGCAAAAGCACAGAAAGATAGCCAACGAATTTTTGCAGGAATTATAGATGAGTATAATATTTTATACTTAACATTAGATAAGGATGGGTTCTGGACTATTTCTGTGGCTAACATGAGTGGTGTATCTTGTATATACTTCATGGGACAAACTGGAACCCCCATGATAGGTGCGGATGAAAAGAGGAAAAAGGATACAGACTTTAAAGGAAATATTGGGAGAAGGATAAATGGCAAGCACATATACAAGTAATCTTCGTTTAACTAAGCAGGGAGATGGAGATAATCCTAATAGCTGGGGGCAGATTCTTAATGACGGTGTTATTAGTCTTGTAGATGAGGCAGTGGCAGGGTATACTGCTGTATCTATTGGCAGCACTGTTAGTGTTACTTTGACTAATAATCAAGGATCTGGCGATCAGGCACGGTCTGCTATTCTAGAACTTACTGGTTCTATTGGTGGAGCGCATACATCTATCTTTGTTCTTATTCCTAATAACTCTAAATCTTATATAGTTCGAAATTCTGTATCTAATAATGCTTCTAGTAATGCTGTAATCTTGCGAGTTGCTGGCAATGCTGGGGTGACTATTCCGCCCAGCTCGAATACTTTTGTAATTACTAACGGAACTTCGGTTTATAATGTTGCTCCTGCTACTTTTTCAACAGCTATAACTGTGGAAGGTGCAGCAACTTTTAAATCAACCGTAACTGTATCTGGTAAGGCTACTTTCTCAGGTGATGTTAATGTAAGTAGTAAAGTATGTGCCTCGGCCTTTTATGGAGACGGTCTTAATATAACAGGACTGCTTCCTTCGGGAGTTATATTACCTTATGGTGTTACTGCGGCACCAACCGGATATAAACTATGCGACGGTTCTGCTCACACTCGTACTGGGACTTCAACTTCTGCTCTGTTTACTGTTATTGGAACTTTATATGGTGCTGGTAATGGATCAACTACATTTAATGTTCCTGATCTTGCTGGTAAATTCATGGCAGGTATTGGTTCTGGATTAACCAGTGTGACAGCCGGAATGATTGTTGGAACTACTATAGGCAATACTGGTGGTGTACAGGCTGTAACTTTAACAGAGGCTCAACTCGCTTCTCATGATCACAAGTACAATGGATATGCTGGTACAGGAGGGGTTAACGCCGGTTCTAGTTTCTTTTCACCTTCTTTTGATAGTGGATCAGCTGTTTGCGTACTAGATACCAGCGTTGCTGGTAGTTCTGGCGCACATAGTAATATACCTCCTGCATTAATTGTGCAATTTATTATTAAGCTTTAATATGCCTTCAGAACTAGCAAAATTTGATTTTAAGTCTGGTTTCAACAGAGAAACTACTCAATATGCTGAAGGGCAAAGCTGGTATGATGGTAATCGTGTTCGGTTCAGGGCTGCTCGTCCTGAGAACATGAGAGGATACGAAACCAGAGCAGAGGGAACTACCTTTGACGGTTCTGCCCGAGATCTTCTGGTATGGTCTGATGCTGTTAATGTAGGTCGAGCAATTTTTGGAACTCCTGATAAACTATATGAACATAATGGAGATCAAATATACGATATTACCCCAATAACAACAGCAGTAACATTAACAAGTTGTTTCGGAACCTCTTCTGGATCAACCAGAGTGTGCTGTTCCGATACTAGTCATAATACAAAGGTTGGTGATTATGTTTATTTTACATCCACTTCGGCCATTGGTAGCAGTAATGTTAGTTTAAGTTTAAATGTATATCCTGTTGTTTCTGTTGAAAGTACAAATGTATTTACAATTAGTGTAACGGGAAATGCCGATAGTACAGAAGCAGCCAAGGGGAAGGCAACCTTTAATTACTATATACCTACAGGATATTCGGTGGCCGCTGCTGGTCTGGGCTATAGTGCCGCAAGGTATCAAGCAACAGTATGTGCTTCAGAGACAAGGGCATGGAACCAACCTGCTTCACTCAGCGCCTCTGGGCTTATTTTTAATATTACACAATGGAGTTTAGATAACTGGGGTGAAGATGTAATAGCTAATCGAAAAGGAAGTAATATATTTTATTTTAATACTCCCGAGACTGGCGATCCTTCCCGAGCTACATCAGTTACCACATCTCCAGTTAGTGTAAATTCTATTGTTGTCTCTCCCAACGATAGACACTTAATTGCTCTGGGTGCTAATGAATATTCGGCCACTGCCACAGTAAGTGGTACATTTAATCCGATGTTGGTTCGTTGGTCTGATCAAGACGATAGAACTAATTGGGTTCCTTCTGTAAGTTCTACCTCTGGTGAAGTAGTTTTAACAGATGGCACTAAAATTATTGGAGGTATTCGAGCAAAAAATGGTATTAATGTATGGACAGATAATTCTTTATGGTTGATGCAGTTTGTCGGACCACCTTTTACATTTAGTTTTCAACAATCTGGAACTAACTGTGGTCTTATTGGTCCCCATGCTGGGATTGACTATAATGGTGTTACTTACTGGATGGGCTACGATAATTTTTATAGGAATACAGGACAGGTAGAAATAATTCCATGTACAGTACGTAGATATATTTTTGATGATATTAATGCTTCTTATTATGACAAGGTATATGCTGGTATTAATTCTGAGTTTAGAGAGATTATATGGTTGTATCCTTCAGGAACTGGAACTGAATGTGATAAGTATGTAATTTTTAATCCTGAAGATAATTACTGGGTATATGGAGAGATGTTCTTTACTACGTTTGCGGATAAGGAAATATTTGGAAATACGATTACTACCGGAGTTACGGCCTCAGGTAATAATATTTATAATAATGAACCTGTGTCTGTATTTACAGGAAGTGGGGAAACTCTTATATCATTTGTAGAGTCTGGTGATTTTGATGTGGCGGATGGTAATGCTGTTATGTTTATGAATAAGATTATTCCAGATTATGCTTTATCTGGCGGTAAACTTAAAATGAAGATCATTACCAAAGAGTATCCTGAAAGTACGGATAGTGTGACAAAAGAATTTGATATTTTTAATACAACGCAAAAGGTAAATTTTAGAGCTAGAGGAAGGCAAGCAAAAGTAAGGGTGTCTTGTGAGGCCAATAATGCAAGCTGGAGATGGGGATCAATCAGGCTTGGGTTACAAGGTGATGGGGGCAGATAATGGCAAGATATCCTACACTACCTTTTATGATTGGAAACGACAACCTTCAACAAATATACCAGAAGATTCAAAGATGGAGTTCAGTACTTACTAACGAATTAGATAGTCGTGATCTTGAAGTTAATGGGACTCCAGCAACTAATATTTATAGGGTTGTGACAGTTACAGATATTGGTAGGCCAGCAAAAGGAGACATAGCATATTCTGCAAGTACAGGAAAGTTTAAGGGGTATGTGAGTCTTGGAGCCGAAACATCATGGCAGGATTTAAACTAATGAAAACATTTGGTGAACATTTTAAGATAATCAATGACAGTACTCTTCTGGGTAACTACAATACTGGACAAGCTATTGATCCTTTTCATAGAAGGATTGATACGAAGCGGGAGCAATTTGCGAAAGCAAAAAAGATAGGAAATAATAGTAGTAATTTTATAGCAGATCAGACTGCTCTTCAGTCTAATTATGGAAGATTAAAGTAATGGCTTTAGCTGACATGTTAAAAGCAAGAGAGTTTCTAGACGGTACTGAACCTCTTCCTGAAAGTGTGGAAAGGTTATCTATGGTACAAGGGGGGCGTCCTCCAAGTGGAGTACCGGGGAATCTTCCTCCAAGTGGAGTACCGGGGAACCTTCCTCCAAGTATGGTGCAGGGGAATCTTCCCTTGATGCCCCCAGAAGCCCCACAGATGGCTCCACCTCAGGTTCGCAACATGCCTGTTTTTATTCCTGAAGAACCAAGGAAGCCAGCTACTTTAAATACCTATCTAAAAAAGGTAGTACCACCACTTATGGCAACTGTTGCCAAGAATGCAATCCGTCCTGAGATAATGCAAGAAATAGAAAACGAAAGATCTACGCTGATGCAAAGGGGAATAGAGGATAATTCAGTTATATCAAATTTAAGAGAGCAGCTTTTAAATCCTGAAGTAGCTATGGAAGATGGAGGACTAATTGGTCTGGCGGCAGGGGGAGAGTTTTCAGGAAGAGTTCCGGGAAAGGGGCATGGAATGGAAGACAATGTATACATGCCAATCAAAGAAGATAATAAACAGGTTGCAACACTTGCTGTAAGTCCTTCGGAGTACGTAGTAGATAGTCATACAATGGCAGCTCTGGGTAATGGTAATGCGGATAGGGGAGCAGATATTATGGACGAAACCGTAAAGCAAGTTCGAAAAAAAGCCTACGGAACGGATAAGCAACCAAATGAAATTAATGGTTTATCGTCTCTCAATCCACTTATAAATAGGGTTGGTTAGTTTAACAGAGAAATGAATTTAATAAGAATAGAGGCTAATGCGGTTGATGTTATCTGGACTAGGGTGAAAGATTTATTACAGTTGGCAATAAATTTAAATCTTGGTGAGATTACAATAGAAGACGTAAAAGAATCTTTAGTAAAGGGCCGTATGAATTTATGGGTAGTATATAGTCAGGAAAATGAGCTTATTCTTGCAGCTGTAACGGAATTTGTAATCTATCCCAGAGAAAAGAGACTTAGGGTATTTTTAACAGGAGCAAAGAAAAATACCCTAATGAAGTGGTTTAAACAATGTTGGCAAAAAGATTCCGAGTTATTGAAGTTTGCCCGAGAAAATAATGTGAAAAGATTTGAAGTTTTGGCAAGAGACGGTTGGATTAGACTTTTACCTAAAGTTGGTTTTAAAAAATATTATACTGTCTTAACAATGGAAGTGAGTTCATATGACTAATACATCTAGTTTTAAACTTATTCTTGATACTTATTCTGTGAAGGAGAAGGTTCAGCTATTGAAGGAGCTGTATCAGGATATTTCAGGATATGGTATTAATGGAGATGAAGAGTTAGCCCATGTTAACTCTCTTGAGGTTGGTGTTCTTAAATCTTTAGGTGGTTCAGGAACTCTCAACGATGTTACAGGACTTCCCCAGTATATGGGTGGCGGCGATGATGATGAAGCGACACGAACAACAGTTGAAAAAACACGACTTCCTACGGAAATTGCTCCTTTTGCACAGGATCTTTTAACAGATGCTCAGAAATTATATCGCCACAATCTGAAAAAGGGGATGCCAGTTTATGATGCCCCAAGAATAGCGCCTCTGACACCAGATCAATTAGCATCTCAAGAAGGTCTGAGGGCACTTGTCGGTACATCTGCACCTCTTTACGAGGAAGCTCTGGGCGGATATAGAGGTGGTAGAGAGGAGTTTGTAGATCTTTCTCCTGCCGACCTTGAAACTTATATGTCTCCTTTTCAGCGTTCCGTTACGGACATAGAGAAGCGGGAATCTCAAAGAGATTTTGAAAGTCAGATTATGCCTCAGTTTGAGAAACAGGCTGCTGGGCATGGTGCAATGTCTGGCTTGGGTACTAGAGCTGGTATTCAGGCAGCAGAACTTGGCAGGGCGCAGATGCAACGACTGGGAGATATTGAAGCAAGAGGCTTGCAAAGTGCGTACATGGATGCACAGAATTTATATAAAGAAGGGCAAGCTAAAAAAAGATTAGCGGCTCAAGATATATCCAAGGTGGCTCCTGCTAGGTTTGCTTCGGGTTTAAGCGAGCAAGGTTTACTGAAAGATATCGGCCAAGAAGAGCAAGGTCTGGCGCAACAAGCTTTGGATCAAGCTTACGCTAGATTTAGGGAAAAGCGGGACTATCCCCGACAACAGCTGGAAGACTATTCAAAATTTGTTTATGGTAATCCTTTAATGTCGCAACGTGATAAGTCAACTATAACTCCACCGAAACCATCTTCTACGGGAAAAGACCTACTCAGTCTGGGAGCCAGCGCCGCCAGTATGTACGCCAGTGGTGGTCTGGGTGGAATGTTTTCAAGTTTTGCCAAACCGGGAGGAGCAGCAGGAGGGGGCATAGCTTCTATTCTGGCTAGACAGAACGGTTCTCAAGTAGGAACTCCCGAGGATGATGTTGAGCATGGACTTATACCAACGGAGATGCCCTCACGGCAAGCGTTGTGGGAGGGACCACTGCCGCCAGAGTCAGCGCCAGCGCCAGAAGAAAAACCTCTGACTTACGAACAAAAAATT
>JAZFSJ010000334.1:0-3784 GCA_036446115.1 Thermodesulfobacteriota bacterium
TACTTATCCTCAGGCAGGGAACTTACCACAGACGAATTAAAATTACAGTAGGGGCATTTACTGAGGCAAAAAGGGATATGAATGTAGACACCTAATTGTGACATGATAAAGCCTAAGAAACAGTTAGCACCTTTGGGTCAATAAGATACTGGATGCACACTGGATTCTGGATACTAGATATTGGATTTTTTATCCAGCATCAAGAGACCAGGTCCAGCATCGTTATAATTGACCTGAGCCTACCCTGCGGGCACTAAATCACCAGAAAAAACTAAACAATTAAGGTGTTCTCTTTCTAACACATCCAAAGTTTTTTATCAAGTAGTGGCGCGGATTCTAATCATGGCACTGAGTACTATCCTGTCTCCGGTTGAAAATTTCCAGGATTCATGCAATAAATGAGATATGGGCTTAAAAAGTTTTTAACAATTCCTCTAATACTTTCACCCCGTTAAATGAAAACTTTTAGCACCCATACTTTCAAATGCTCTGAGGAATAAATATAATAGTATTTTTCCATGGAGCACTTATTTAACGGGGCCATTACTCCAAAACTCCACTATTCCATGTTGGTGTTAAAAAATATGAATGATACCAAAGAACCCTTTCAAATCGAACAGGGGCCTATCAGGCCGCCAAGTGAAGCGCAAAGCCTCCTCATCCGGGTAACCAGGAACTGCACCTGGGGGAAGTGCCAGTTCTGTCATAATTATCTGAAAACCAGATTCAGCAGAAGAACAGTTGAGGAAGTAAAAAGAGAAATTGAAACCATTAAAAAGGTACATGATGAAATTAAAGGAATCTCTTTAAACTGCGGTTACAATGGCACCATCAATCGAGAGGTAGTAAAATTCATCTATAAAAATCCGCACTTGTACGGTGACCTCTACCGAAATACCGCAGCCTGGCTCTACTCAGGCGGAAAGCAGGTTTTCCTCCAGGATGCCAACAGCCTGACAATCAAGACAGCAGATCTAATCGATATCATCACCTTTCTTAAAGAGACCTTTCCTCAGCTAAACCGGATAACCAGCTATGCACGTGCTAAAACCATAGCAAAAAAGCCGCTTAAAGATTTAGAGGCAATCCGTAAGGCCGGACTCTCCCGCCTCCATATCGGTTTAGAAACCGGTTTTGATCCCCTGCTGGAATATATGAGAAAAGGTGTAACCTCAAAGGATCACATCGAAGCAGGCAGTAAGGTAAAACAATCAGGCATTTCACTCTCAGAATACGTGGTGCTGGGGTTAGGGGGAAAGAAGTGGTGGAAAGAACACGCACTTGAAACGGCAAAGGTGTTAAGTATGATAAATCCCGATTTTATCAGGGTGAGAACACTTACCATCATCCCGGACATGCCGCTCTATAACAAATTAGTATCAGGAGAGTTTTCCATGCTCTCAGAAGAAGGGATTGTAAAAGAAGAAAGGCTTTTGATTGAACATTTAGAAGGCATCACCAGCACCTTTATGAGCGATCATATCCTCAACCTTTTAGAAGAAGTGAAGGGAACGCTACCTGAAGAAAAAGAAAAGATGCTCAATACCATTGACCGCTATCTTGCACTTTCCGATGAAGAAAAGATTATATTCAATCTGGGAAAGCGGATGCACTATTTTCGTACTCTTAATGATTTTAATACTCCTTTTCGTATCAAAAAAGCGGAAAGAACATTACAGAAAATCGAGGAGGAAAATCCGGAAGCAGTGGAAGAGATATGTCACAATTTAAGGGGTCGGTTTATTTAACGCTTTCTACAGGCTGGTCTTTCCATCTGGAGAAGAGAATAATCAGGCCCACACCCACCAGAAGGAGATTTTCCAGAATCTTTGTCGGTACATATACCACGCCAAAACCACAGCCACAGTCAAAGCGAAGATCAAAAAAATTAACACCTGTTTCGGACATGATCAGCCAGGCACGGTAGGCAATGGCAAAGGCAAAAACGGTGTTCATACCGCTTAATAAGAGAGCCGCTCCCATCAGCCAAAGCCCGGAAAGGAAACACAGTCCACATATCACCTCGGCCCAGGGTAAAATGACGGCAACCAGGTTCAGGATCTGATCAGGCAAAAGATGATACTCTTTAAGCAACCGGGCAAACTCCAATGGCATCCAGACTTTTTTAACCCCTGCGTAGAGAAGGACACCCGCGACAATCAATCTTAAGCCCCAAACCGCCAGAGGATGTAACAGTAGCCTCTTCACCAGCATTCGTCTTCCTCTCCACCTTTTTCTACACACCCCTTACGGGATTTCCAGTCCTCAAGTCCACCCTTATAGACCAAAATAGGTGCGTAGCCTAAATTAAAAAGTTCATTCGCTAAAAATTCACTGTCATCACACTCGATGTTTCCACAATAGATAAGTAGTGAAGAAGAGCTCTTTAAAAGATCTTCATGCTTCGGATAATACTCATTTATATTGTAAAAAAAGAGGAGATGTGACCCGGGAATGTGCCCTTCTGCATAGTCCTCCGGGCTTCTGGCATCCAGGATGATTCCCTCTTTATTATCTATGAATTTACATGCCCGATCAAAATCTACAAATATAATAGGATCCTCATTCGCCAATTGATTACCATTCTCAACCTGATAAGTTGATTCAACACCAGCGTTTTTAGACCAGGGGTTGCTTAGAATATCAATACCATGTGGCGATAATGCGTTAAATCCCAGCCCACCAATAAATGATACAACAAGAATGGCAATAATCTGTTTAAAAATTCTCATTCCACTATTCCATCATTCCAGTATTCCATTTCCCTCCTCCTTTACCCTGATGAGTAAAATGGGTCGGATGAACTCTGCACCACCTTGGCAAAACCTTTTCAGAAAGTTCAGAGCCATCCAGGGAAACAAGAAACCTTTTCATTATATCCTTCTTATATTTTGCAAACCAAACCACAGAGGGCACAGAGAATTCCTCCGTGACCTCTGTGGTAAAACTCTTTCACTGGGGTTTCATTATTAAAGGGATTTCATACCATGCTTTAACCTCATTTATCAAATCATTTTTTATCGACTTCGTAAAAAGTCCATCTGTTGCGTTGTGCATCATCTTTAGTCATTCCGACGTACTTCTAAGTACGCCTCATTCCCAAAGATTCGCGCGCCTTACATCTGGAGCTTTTTACTGTGTCGTATGATTGATGACTTAAAAAATCATCTTTTTTAACTCCTTATTTAAATAATCTCTCAACTTTAAAACAACTTCTTACTATCCAGCAGCATGGTTACCGGCCCATCATTTACCAGAGAAACATCCATCATGGCCTGAAACTCACCCGAGGCAACGGTAATATTATTCTTGGCGACCAGCTTCATAAAATCCTCATAGAGTATTTGAGCCTTCTCGGGCGGCGCGGCATCTGAAAAAGAGGGTCTGCGACCCTTGCGGCAATCTCCCAGCAGGGTGAACTGGGAGACCACCAGCATCTCCCCCTTGACATCTACAAGTGAAAGGTTAAACTTTTGTTCATTATCTTTAAAAATACGCAGGTTGATAATTTTTGATGCCAGGTACCCGGCATCTTCAATCTCATCGGCCTGCTCCACCCCCAAAAAGACCAGCAAACCATGCCCAATTTCTCCCACCGTCTTTCCCTCTACCACCACCTTGGCCTCTTTCACCCTTTGTACCACTGCCCTCATCTTTCCTCTCCGTGCTTTATATTAGATTATTAACGTTTAACTGCTTAAGCAGAATCTCCGTAATGAGATGGTTCCGTGTGAAAACGCACCGATTGACAACACCAACCCTTTTCGGGAGCATAAGTATAGAA